>NZ_JBYTDY010000004.1:186549-358696 GCF_058791835.1 Paenibacillus sp. EB106-04-04-XG159
ACACCGATCACATCGCGGTAGGCGCTGTAACGAGTGAGAAGCTGGCAAGCGAGAGCGTAAATGGCGAACATATCTGTTCAGGCTCCATCTTCACGAAGCATCTTCAGTCTGGCTCGGTGGCCTCGCAGCATTTGCAGCAAGAAGCGGTCGCGACGGACACCTTGCAGGATGGATGCATTACTTCAGAGAAGCTTGCCTATGGTGTGGTGAATTCCATGCATTTGGTGGAGAATTCGATACAGACCGATCACATCGCAAATAACGCTGTTACGAGTGAGAAGCTGGCAAGCGAGAGCGTAAGCGGTGATCATATCCGTTCAGGCTCCATATTTGTGAAGCATCTTGGCTTTACACCAGTTAGAACCATTTCAGAAGGTGCGCCTTCTCTACAGTTTGGTATGAGTCCATTTGATTTCGTGGAAGATGAGGAGAGTGTAGAGATCAGTATCATATTTCCAGAAGCATATGAGTTTGCTGGATATACGATAGTAGCTACTTCGAACCTGCCTTACAGTTATGCCTATATTAAAGAGCAGTATGTAGACGGGGCTGTAGTAGAAATCGTTCGTCATCTCAGAGATCGGCTAGCAATCAAGATGGAGATGACCAGCTTGCTCTCGCATATTCCACAGTCTAGTGGAACACTCTCATGGATCGTTATTGGCTAAGGCTATAATATTGCTTTGCTCTGCAAGCCGTCTCCGTTAGGGGGCGGCTTCTTCTACATGATGTGTACATGTGCCGTTACCACATCTGCCTCTGCTCATACTATGGGAGGAAGCAGCATGTATGCAGCAGCAAGGAGGGGGAATTGTATGCGTCAGCATAGGCGGTTGCGCAGTACTAATCCATCGATGGGACGAAAGAAGTACCCAAATAAGCAGTCACGATTTAAAACATTTTCCACGTCAAGATTACGCATGCGCGCCAGCAGAGGCAAGAAGCGCGCATTGAAAGCTGTGCGTCCTCTAATGTCTCACCCTCATCCATATGTATCTGTCATCATTCCCGTTATGAACGAGCGGCGCACGATTGCTAAGGTTGTTCGCGAAGCCAGGAAAGTACATGCCGCCGCCGAAGTTATCGTCGTGGCAAATGGTACAACCGACGGCTCGGATCGAATTGCTGAGCGAGCCGGAGCTCGCGTTATTCGACATGCCGAACCGCTTGGGCACGATGTTGGCCGCACAGTAGGAACATACGCTGCGAAAGGTGAAATTCTACTGTTTATAGATGGAGATATGATTATCTCAGCAGCCCAGCTGCGTCCCTTTGTTCATGCGATTATGTCAGGGGCTGATGTCGCGCTCAATCGTTATTCTGGGCCAACGAATAAACATCAGGTGCATCGTGTCGTCTTGGCCAAGCATGTATTAAATGAATTACTCTCTCGATCGGATCTGCAAGGAATGTCGATGACAGCAGTTCCGCACGCGCTAAGCCGAAGAGCGTTGGAATTGATTGGACCAGAGCATCTCTCTATTCCGCCACTGGCGCATGCGATCGCGATTCAGAAGCAGCTGCACCTCATTCCCGCAAAGGCGATTGATGTGGGCAGAATGAACAAGAGGCGTGTCAAGGAAGGCGCGGTAGATCCGCTTGAGCGATTAATTGATAATGATCATCTGCAATCCTTGCGTTGGATGATCGAGCATGCTGGCCCGCGCGGCGGATATACGGATATGGATCGGCAACGTCATCTGGTGAGGTGAAGCGCTTGAAGGCAAAGAGTTCTCCTAATAATCGATATGCAAGACGCAAGCAGCGATATCCAGCGGCACCGAGAAGCCGGAGGCAGAGAACATGGGGACGGACGTCACGCCTGGCTAATTCTCGGCGCAAGCTGCGCGGCAGGAAGGCGCGCTCTGCGCGTTCACGGAAATCCTTCTTCAGGTCAGCCGCTGCTGTAGTCAGCAAAGTTCAACTGCAAGCCGCGGTAGAAGCAGGCTTCCGCGATGCAAGCAGCATGGCCGAGACTGAGCTGCCATCGCTGCCAGTGCTTAAGAAACGCATGCGAGCTTTATTCTGCGAGCACTATCAAGCTGTGCTAAGCGAAGAGAAGCGTTATGAGGCAGTGAAGCAGCTGGGAGCTGCTTATCGATCGGGCTTCGCTTCAGGATATCCTCAGCCTATTCCTCAACTGGTCTTGCTTCCCAGCAAGAAGCGCATGGCAATCGTACTGTGCGCACTCAACGAGCAGGAAGGGATCAAGGCTGTCCTTACTGAACTGGGTCGCCTTGTCGTCGATGACGTGATCGTCGTCATCAATGGTTCAACTGACAGCACTTATGAAGCGGTTCGGAGCGGATCAAGCGATGTCACGACAATCTATTACCCTTATAAGCTTGGTCACGATGTAGGCCGCGCGATTGGTGCCAAAGCAGCGAGAGCGGATGCGATTCTGTTTACCGACAGTGACTTCGCGGTTTCGGCTGAAGAGCTGGGCGCATTCTTATGGGCGATTGAACAAGGTGCAGATGTTGCGTTGAACGATCTTCGGCCATACATGGGCCGTTTCGATCAGCAGGACAGTATCAGTCATTGTAAACGATGGCTGAACACCATTTTGGAACGTAATGACCTTGAAGTGAATTCGATGACTGCGATTCCGCATGCGTTAAGCCGCAAAGCGATAGAAACGATCGGGGTAAAGCAGTTAAGTGTTCCGCCGAAGGCCCATGCGATTGCGCTGATGCGCGGATTAAACGTACAGAGTGTGCAGGCTGTTGATGTCATTAAGCACAATAGAGTGCGCGATACGAATGTAGGGCAAGACAATCCTGTATCGCAGCTAATCTTGGGCGACCATATTGAAGCTATACATGCGATATGGGAGCTTAAGGGAGACAGCCTGCATGAACCGCAGCAAGTACGAAGTAGGATCGCAACAAGGAGGAATTCATCGTGAGCGGCGCCATGAGATCAGCTTCCGTTACGAGTATTATTATTCCTACTTACAATAATAGAGGCTTGCTGAACGAATGCATTCGAGCGATCCGGCAGCATACTCATTCTCCCTATGAAATAATCGTCATTGATGACGGCTCCACCGATGGAACAGTCGACTATTGCCGTGAAGCGGGCCTTGTGTTTGCGGCGCTGCCGCGCAACAGCGGCTTTCCCCATGCTTGTAACATGGGGATGCTGCTGGCAACCGGCGATGTTATCGTCTTGTTGAACAACGATGTCATCGTATCGACAAGATGGCTGGAAAATATGCGAGCCGCGCTTCGTGAAAATGAGGATGTCGGCATCATCGGACCTATAACGAATTATGCTTCAGGGAAGCAGCAGGTCGTATACGATTATGATAATCTAGAGCAATTTCACCGAATCGCAAAAGCAGTCAATGAGCCTGATAGGTCAAAGCGATACCGGGTTCAGCGAATTGTTGGGCTGTGCTTTGTCATGAAACGGGAAGTAATCGATCGGATCGGGCTGCTGGATGAACGCTTCAGTCCAGGTCATTATGAAGATGATGACTACTGCCTGCGTGCTCGGTTGAGCGGATTCGGGATTATGATATGCGGCGATGTGCTCGTTCATCATTATGGCAGCAGAAGCTTCCGAGAGCACGGGGACAGCGCGCTTAAGCAGCTGGTGCAGCGCAACTATAATCTCTTTGTCGACAAGTGGGATATTGATCCTCACCAATTTATATAGATAGCCGTCAACCCGTATAATTGAGGAGTGAATATTGTGAAAGGGATTATATTAGCGGGCGGAACTGGGTCTCGACTGTACCCGTTAACGAAGCTGGTGAATAAGCATCTGCTGCCGGTCGGCAAATCTCCTATGATCTCCTACGGTATTGAGCGTATGCGTTCTGCCGGCATAACGGACTTAATCATCGTCATCGGCAAGTTATCTGCCGCATTATATGCAGATTATATCGGCAGCGGAAAACATATGAGCGTTAGAGTTAGCTTTGTTATTCAAGACGGAGCAGGTGGAATCGCGCAGGCGCTTGCATTGACGGAGCCGTTCTTGTCGAAGGATGAGAAATTCGTCGTGCTGCTGGGGGATAATCTGTTTCTAGACGATTTACATCCTTACGTGCAGCAGTTTAAAGATCAGGAGTATGGGGAAGCGCGTGTCATGCTGAAGCGAGTTCACGATCCTCGTCGATATGGGGTACCTGTGTTTTATGGAGGCGGCCTGGACAGAATTCTACGGATCGAGGAAAAGCCGAAGCGGCCGCAGTCTGATTATTGTGTGACAGGAATTTATATGTATGATACGTCAGTGTTTGAATACATCAAGATGATCAAGCCTTCTGCACGCGGTGAATTGGAGATAACCGATGTCAACAATTTGTATGCCGCTCACGGCAAGCTGCGTCATAATATGCTGCAGGGCTGGTGGACGGATGCGGGCACATTCGATTCTCTCCAAGAAGCATCTTTGAAGCTGAAGGGGGTTCAGCTATGAAGCATGTGTTGGTAACAGGAGGAATGGGCTTTATCGGGAGCAACTTTATTGGCTATATGCTCCGTTCATACCCAGAACTGCGGATTACGAATGCAGATGCGCTGACCTATGCGGGCAATCCCGATAATGCCGCAGCTTGGCAAGGATCAGATCGCTGCCGCCTTGCACGAGTTGATATTACAGATCGCGATCAAGTGGCTGCGCTGTTTCAAGCCGGCAGTTATGACGCTGTATTTCATTTTGCGGCAGAATCTCATGTGGACCGCAGCATTGCAGATCCTGAGCAATTTGTACGAACTAATGTCCTTGGCACCTTCAATCTATTGGAAGCCGCCCGGCTTCATCAGTTGAAACGTTTTATTCACATTTCTACAGACGAAGTATATGGAACACTAGGAGAAACAGGACGTTTCGATGAGAGTTCCCCCCTCCAGCCCAACAGCCCCTATTCTGCAAGCAAGGCCGGATCTGATCTGCTGGCACGTTCTTATTTCCATACTTATGGCCTTCCGGTCATCACAACTCGCTGTTCCAACAACTATGGCCCCTATCAATTTCCTGAAAAGCTGATTCCGACCGTTATCTTGCGTGTGCTGCATAACGAACCGATTCCGATCTACGGCGATGGATTAAACGTTCGCGACTGGCTGTATGTAGTCGATCATTGCTCAGCTATCTACGCGGCATATCTGCGCGGTGTGCCTGGAGAAGTCTATAACATTGGCGGGCGTGAGGAACACACGAATGTGGAGCTGGTGCGCATGATCCTGCAGCTACTTGGCAAGTCGGAATCGCTGATACAGTATGTCCCCGATCGGTTGGGGCATGATCGGCGTTATGCCATCGATCCGTTAAGGAGCGAACGGGAGTTGGGATGGAAGCCAGAAGTATCTCTGGAAGAAGGGTTGGCACATACGGTCAGATGGTACATTGACAATAGGCAATGGTGGGAGCGCGTCCGTTCGGGTGCTTATAAGGAGTAAGGGGTGATGGTATGAAAACGGCACCTCAGGGCCAGCCGTCTGCAGCAAAGCGCGCCTTTCCATCAAGGCGCCTCCGCCGTCGAAGCAGGATGAAGGAAGATAAGCGTGCCCTATTACAGCGAAGGCGCCGCGAACGCTTGAAGAAGGATTGGCGCAATCTGAAGAAGCAGAAGAGAACTGCCGGGCGAGGGTATGCTGTATCCCCAGTACAGATTGAAGAAGAGCTTGGCATATCCTTTGAGGATGGCTTTCGCAAAGGAAAGTACGAAGGTGGAGAAGGGATTCTAGCACGTCTCATACCTGAAAATATGATCCTGCCTGACATTCCTATTGAGCATGTCATCGGGCTCGGCTTCGAGCAGGTTCAGCATCTGCTGCGCCCGTTAATCGAACCGGAGGCTCTGTTTATGGAGATAGAAGCCGCACTGCATGAGAAGCGGCCGCTCTCATTAGTTCGTCTTGGCGATGGCGAGGTGCTGGCACTGGCGCATGATTCGGTCATATCCTCAGGCTTGGTGCGAAGAGAAGGGCCATTCCTAGGGTATTCGGGAATTGATATCCCTGATCATGAGCACCGCAATCAACTGGCGGAAGCGATCCGCCAAGCCACATTCGTAGGGATACCGGTCTCGCGTGCGCCTAATTATTACGGTCTGCTGGTGCCAGCCCTTAGAGCTTTTGGTCTGCATATGGGACAGATGCGTGTGACGTATTCGACTGTCAACTATTTGCTGGCTCAGCAGGGCTATATGCTGAGAATTATGCAAGGGCGCCGCGTGCTTATCATTGGCAATGCGGCCGCGGAGCTGGCTGATGTATTGCAGCAGCGCGGCATTGCTATTGCGGGAATTGTCTCTCCAGTGCTGGGCATGCATGATATTCCGCGTATCCTGCATGAGACGTCCCAGCATGACTTTGATGTGGCGCTAGTAGCGGCGGGCATCCCTGCTGTTATTCTGTCACAGCGCATCGCGCAGCAATTCGGCAAGGTAGCGATCGACTTCGGTCATCTGGCAAACAAGCTTGTCAGCGGTGAAGTGTCATTATAGTAATGAACCTGGACAGAAATACAACTGCATCAAGCTTCATTCAGTTGAATGATGGAGGTGAGGGGTATGGGAGAGCAGTCGTTGAGATTGAAGCGGAAGAGGCTGATGCCCATTCGCAAACGAAGCATTAGAAAAGCGAAACGACACAGAAAGCTTCCGTTTATGGAAGCCGCTCGATCTATGCCGAATGAGCAATTTGAACAAGGCTTTGCCTATGGGTATGCAGAGGGTTTACGCAGCGGACAAGAGCAGTATGGTTCCATGATTGAGGGCACGAGCATTATCATTCCATCTTACAATAAGCTTGATATGCTGAAAGATTGTATCGATAGCATACAGAAGCATACGCCGAACAATCATGAGATCATTGTCATCGATAACGCTTCTACAGATGGAACGGAAGCATACTTACAGTCGATGGTTGGCAAGCTTCGCTTCCATATCAACGAGAGCAATCGCGGCTTCTCAGGCGCAGTCAATACAGGACTGATGATGGCCAAGGGTCAAACGATCTGCATTTTAAACAATGATACTCTCGTCACACCGAACTGGCTGTCTAATCTGCTGAACTGCCTGGGTAGCGACCCAAACATCGGCATAGTAGGGCCTGTTACGAATTATATTAGCGGTGAACAGCAAATTCCCGTACGTTATCATGACGTAAAAGATATGTGGAAATTTGCTTCCAGATACAATAAAGCGAATCCAGGAGCGTGGCAGTACTGCGACAGGATCGTCGGATTCTGCTTCTTATTTACACGCGCCTTCTTTCAGGCTACGGGATTCTTTGATGAAGGGTACGAGATCGGCAACTTTGAGGACGAAGACTATATTGTTAGGGCGCGGCTAGGCGGCAGAAAGCTGGTGATTGCTAGAGATACCTTCATTCACCATTATGGAAGCCAGAGCATGAGAGATCTAGGCAAGAAGTTTGACCAAGTAAATGATAAAAACGCGATGTTCTTTAGCGCAAAATGGGGAAGTCCGGCGGATTGGATCAACAGAATGCAGCGATGGACGATCAATGAACGCGGCGAGACGGCCGCGCACTTTCGTGCTCAGCAGTTCTTCCCGACGCATGTCGCGGTCACTGGCCTGAGCGAGACGATCTATTGGATCGAACACGGCAGCAAATATCCGTTGAAAGGTCCAGTGCGCATACCTGTTGTGAGGCTATCGCAAGTGGATCTTCTGGGGTATCCGACCGGGGATGTGATGGACGCTGCTCTCGCTGAGAGCAAGTGGAATATGAGAACCGCACCGGACGGCAGTATCCCGGACGGGGCTGTATTCCAGATCGAAACAGGAAGATGCTATCAGCGGCAAGGGGCGGTATGCCGAGAATTTATGACTGCGCACGCTCTGTCTAGCTGGCAGATGGAGGGCAAGGTCGATTCGCGTTCAGAACAAGAGCGGAATGCGTTGGGTGAAGGGTTGCCCATTATGGCCGCTCCAGTCATTCAAGCTTATCATCTGTGATGTTGATGGGAGTGTGTCGGTCGATGGTGCCTGAGAGGGCGGGAATATGCTGTATATCAGCGAATTGCGAATGGCATATGCCTGCCCTGCGGGGATAAACAATCCAGAACGACAGGAGGAATCAGCTCGTGTATAGCCTCAAGGGGAAAGTACTGGCTAGAAGAAGTACAGGAGCGGTAAAGAGAGCTGTATATCGCCGACTGAAGCGACGAATTCAGCGAAAGAATCATAGAGGAGTACGGGGGCTGCGCTCTAAATTAACTCGCAAGCCTAGTCCGACCTATAATAAAGCTTATAACCAAGCATATAGCGAAGGCTTCAATCAGGGATTTGCAAAGGGCTTTGAGGATGGCCATCAGATGGCCTATGCGGGTCAGGTGTGATGGATGAGAATCCCCCGCAGATTAAGGCATCGCAGGAGGTCTCCTCTGACCGCAGCTCGAGCGCGGCGCAGACGCAGAATAGGTCAATTTGAAGGCTATCAGGAAGGCTGTATTAGAGGCCGAGCAGCATCCATCGTACAGGTGATTCGCCTCGAGATTCCGTTCAGGCACATACACGTCATGTATGTATCGACTGGAAAGGGATATCCCTATTCACCGCTCGATGAAGGAATGATCGCGACCCTTCAGGGAATGGTTGCACAAGTGACTACGATAGGGTCGAAGGATGCAGTAGCTTCCACGGCGGCTCTTGTCAGACCGGACCTCGTCCTTGTGCTGGACGGGATGGAGCTTCCAGTGGAGCAATTGAACGAGCTGAGAGCGATCGGAATTCGCACAGCAATCTGGTTGACGGATGATCCTTACTATACAGATATTATGAAGAATGTGGTGCAGCATTATGATTTTATTTTCACCCTGGAAATGAACTGTGTCAGCTTCTATCAATCCATTGGCTGTGCGAATGTACATTACTTGCCGTTCGGTGTATATCCCGGACATTTTCAGCCTAGGACCACTTCGAGCGGCAGATTGCGTGAGGTATGCTTCATCGGCACTGCTTATTGGAATCGAGTGCGCTTCTTAGATCCGATCTTCCCGAGGCTTATGTCCTATGACACTCGAATCTCTGGAATTTGGTGGGATCGTGTAGCCAGGTACCGCCAACATAAGCAAAAGGTTGATCTTGGTCGTTGGCTTACCCCGCAAGAAACAGCTGAAATGTACAATGTAACGAAGATCGTGATTAACATGCATCGCTCGCATGATGATGATACCTTTAATAGCAATTCGGCACAGATTGTCGGCGTTTCACCTAATCCGCGCACGTTTGAAATCCTGGGCTGCGGAACACTGCAGTTGACAGATGTGCGCAGTGATCTATCGCGATTCTACACCCCAGGAGTAGAGATTGAGACCTATAACTCGCCGGAAGAAATGCTTCAGAAGATTGATTATTATTTAAAGCATGAGGAAGAACGCCGTGAGATTGCGCTGCGCGGCCTTGCACGCACACTGCGTGAGCATACTTATGCTCATCGGCTCAATCAGCTGTTCGGAACTATATATGGATCTTAGTTTAAGTTGAGAGCCGTCGCGCGGACCTTCCGAGCGGCGGTTTTGCATGTTGTGGAAAAAATAGGTGGTTGGAGCGCTAAACTATGACTTTATGTCGAAAAAACGATTACAACCAGTTCATTCTTAGATTATCTGCTTTATGCTTTATCGATCTGATAATCGCTAGATTAAACGAGCAAGACATAGCTGTGAATATGAAAATAGAAGATTGTGTGTGATTAGTCACATGAATCTAGCCTTAATAATTCAATAGCAGCTTTCGGTTTCGTTTACATAAAGGTTGCGGGAGGCGTAAGATACATTTCAGCAATTGATCACAGCCGTTGCGATTTCATCGCTGAATTCCGCGTAATGCGGAAACGGGGGAACCATTATCGCGAATAGTATAGCTTGCAGCCGCATGATGATTGAAGCTGCGAAGCGGATGTTATTCGCTGGGGTGAATCCGGTTAAGGACATATTCACGATAGGCATGTGAATTGTCGCTTCAACCAGTAGGGCGACTCTTCGATTCCGAACCCGACAGCTAACCTCGTAAGCGTCCGAGGAGAGGCGCGTTTAGGCTAAAGTACATGAAGCATCAGGTACATTAGATACAGCGCATGCAGATCAGCCTCTTACCCGAATGAATGATGCGTTTGCGGACATTTTAGGAGGTAGTGAGGATCATGTATGACAGAGATCGGACCATTGCGGTATTCGCTCCTAATGCAATGGGAGTAGACTTCGTTCGATCGATTAAGGGCGCCGGAATCCCGGTTGCCGCAGTTGTTAACAATGCCCAGTGCGTTACCCGGATGAAACAGCTTGGTGTGACAAATATTTGGCGCATCAACACATCCAAGTCACTGGCAGACTCTCAGCCCTTGGGGCGAGTAGGACGTATTTATTTATTTGAAACGAGCTTTGCGTTGACCTGTCGGTTGTTGAAGCACTGTCGACCTTGGACCACAGACAGTATCGTGGTCATTACGAAGCATCATAATCCAAGATCGATCTATCGGCTGCTCGGAGCGGATATGGTATTGTACACACAATCCGAACAGGTATCGTTTCTGCTGAATGATCTGATTAGTTAGCAGAGCTATAGGTTGATCCTAATTTCATAGAGCCAAGGCCAAGCTCATCGCTTAATCCCTGTTGCAGGGGAGCGGGGGAACCAATTAGGCATGTCAGAGTGAGTAATGCTCTGTCATGCAGGGGTGAATCTCGGCAGCCAGCCGAGTAGGGCGACTCATGCGCCCGAATCCGTCAGCTAACCTCGTAAGCGTCCATAGAGGCAGCCTTCTTTCGTCGTGCAGTATGTCCGGCTTTCTATAGCTGTGACTAGATAACCGCATGGGAAGAGGACCCCCTCTTTCCGTGCGGTTTTTTTGCGATTCGGCGCTGAAATTAGGTGGAACCTGGTTCATTCGATTCTAAAGGGGTGTGAAGACTGTGTTGGATGTCATTATGGTCGCGCTGCTAGGGCTGTTGTCCTCGATCGTGTATATCGTATATCGATGGAGCGCTTCTGAATTAGAAAGCTGATTAGCGAGGTGAACGTCATGATGATCGCACTGGGAGTGCTTGTAGCGGCACTGTTTGTCTATCTTGGCTACGCATTGGTTAAACCTGAGAAATTCTAGATTCCTATAGGGGTTATAAGCGAGAAAGGTGGAGCTGCACAATGACAGCTTTGGGCTGGTTATCTATTGGTATTACGATTGTGATCGTTATTTTGCTGGCGCGACCGGTAGGGCATTATTTGGCGAAGGTGTTCAATAGCGAAGGGGCTCCGCTGCCAGGCGACCGCATTCTTGGTCCAGTTGATCGCTTCTTGTTCAAGATATTCGGGATACGAGAAGTCAATCAGAGCTGGAAGGGATATGCGATGGCTCTCGTGCTTACGAATGTAGTAATGATCGGAATCACGTATACAATCTTTCGAGTGCAGGCTTACCTGCCGTTGAATCCAAGCGGTGTTCCGAACATGGAGCCCAGCTTGGCCTTTAATACAGCGATTAGCTTTATGACGAATACGAATCTGCAGCACTACAGCGGTGAAACGGGTTTATCTTACTTGTCGCAGATGGTTGCCATCGTATTCCTCATGTTTACTTCTCCGGCGACTGGCCTTGCGCTCGTATTTGCAATTATTCGCGGGCTGACCGGCAGACCGATGGGCAACTTCTTCGTTGATATGGTTCGATCGATTACTCGGGTGCTCATGCCGATCGCAATTGTAGCAACTGTGCTGTTCGCAGCATGGGGAGTGCCTCAGACCTTGTCGCCAAGCGAAACGGTAACGACACTGCAGGGAGAAGAGCAGACGATTGTGCGTGGTCCCGTAGCCTCATTTGTAGCGATTAAAGAGCTCGGCAACAACGGAGGCGGCTTCTATGGCCCGAACTCAACGCATCCGCTTGAGAACCCGAATGCATTAAGCAATACGCTGCAGATGATCTTGATGCTGCTCGTGACGACAGCTACGCCGTTTGCTTACGGCAAGATGGCTGGAAACGCCAAGGAAGGCAGGACGCTGTTCGTCGCGATGCTCATCATGTTTGTGGTGATGACCGGCTTATCCGTAACGGCTGAACAGGCTGGCAATCCCGTTATGCATCAGGCAGGCATTGAAGGGCCGAGCATGGAGGGCAAGGAGGTGCGCTTCGGCGTAGCGCAGTCCGCTCTATATTCTGTCGTTACAACAGCTTCCGAGACGGGGGCAGTTAATAATATGCATGATACGATGACCCCTCTAGGCGGATTGATCCCGCTTGCGAATATGATGCTGAACACCATATTCGGCGGTATGGGAGTAGGCTTCGTCAACGTTCTCATGTATGCGATGATCGCGGTGTTTCTATCCGGTCTCATGGTCGGCCGTACACCGGAATTTCTCGGGCGCAAGCTGGAGAGCCGCGAGATGAAGCTGATCGCCGTAACGTTAATTATTCATCCGCTGCTCATTCTGTTCCCAGCAGCAGTAGCATTGATGACCCAAGCGGATACCTTGAGCAATCCTGGATTCCACGGTTTAACGCAGGCATTGTACGAATTCACCTCTTCTGCTGCCAACAACGGCTCAGGCTTTGAAGGTTTAGGAGATGCGACAGCTTTCTGGAATATTGCGACTGGCAGTGTCATGTTCTTGGGACGCTTCCTCTCCATGGTGCTGCTGCTCGCGGTAGCAGGCTCGATGGCTAAGAAGCAGCCTGTTCCTGTGACGAGCGGGACTTTCCGTACGAATACGGCAACTTTCGGCATAATCTTTGTCGGCTGCACCCTTATTGTGGGCGCACTGACATTCTTCCCTGCGATTGTGCTGGGACCGGTCGCAGAACATCTGACACTGTGGAAATAAACGAGAGATGAACAGGGTAAGGCTCAAGGAGGAATAACAATGAAGGCATCAATGCCTATTAATAATCAGACTCCATATGAAACAGGGAGCGGACGAGGAATGAAGGCAGGTAAGAGCATGCTGCAAGGCGGCTTGTTGAAGCAGGCTGCTATCGAAGCGTGCAAGAAGTTTCATCCGAAGATCATGATTAAGAATCCGATGATGTTTATCGTCGAGCTGGGCTTCGTCATCACCCTGCTGCTGACGATTGCGCCGGACCTGTTCGGGACACCGACGGCGCGCTGGTATAACGGCGCAGTGAGCTTTATTCTGCTCATAACCGTATGGTTCGCTAACTTCGCTGAGGCGCTGGCGGAAGGCCGCGGCAAGGCTCAGGCGGATTCCTTGAAGCAGACGAAGAAGGAATTGTATGCGAATAAGATAACGGAAGGAGGAGCCCTCACGCGCGTTGCTTCCACGGCATTGCGCAGAGGAGATGTCATCATCGTTCGTGAAGGCGAGACGATCGCGGGCGACGGCGAGGTGATGGAAGGCTTGGCTTCTGTCGATGAATCGGCGATAACGGGTGAATCGGCGCCGGTGCTGAAGGAAGCGGGCGGCGACTTCTGCTCCGTCACAGCAGGCACGCGCGTCGTGAGCGACTGGATTCGCGTTCGAATCACCAGCGATCCCGGCGAATCCTTCTTAGATCGCATGATCGCGCTCGTTGAAGGCGCCAAACGTCAGAAGACCCCGAACGAGCTCGCGCTTCATACGGTGCTGGTCAGCTTGACCTTGATTTTCTTGATCGTCGTCGTAACGCTGCCCTTCTTCGGGCAATATCTGAACATCGAGATGAACGTTGCGGAATTGATCGCCTTGCTCGTCTGCCTGATCCCAACGACAATCGGCGGACTGCTGTCAGCGATCGGTATAGCGGGTATGGACCGCGTAACACGGTTCAACGTGATTGCGACTTCTGGTAAAGCGGTAGAGGCATGCGGTGATATTCATACCATAATATTGGATAAGACGGGTACAATCACGTACGGCAATCGGTTGGCAAGCGAACTGTATCCAGTCGTGAATGAGGATAAGCAGGAGCTTAGCCGCTGGGCCGCAATCTCGTCGCATCGGGATGAAACGCCTGAAGGACGCTCGGTGCTGGATTGGGTAAGCAGGCAGGGCTGGACGTATGACCGCGAGCTGGCGGAGAGCGGGGAAGAGATTCCGTTCAAGGCGGAGACACGAATGAGCGGTCTCGACCTTCCGGATGGACGTTCAGTACGCAAGGGCGCTGTAGATGCTATCAAGCGCTGGGTTATGGAGCGCGGTGGCAGCATCCCCGCGAATCTGGATACGTTGACAACAGAGATATCAACATTAGGCGGCACACCGCTCGCTGTAGCAGTAGATAACCGTATATACGGTGTAATCTACTTGAAAGATACGGTTAAGCCAGGCATGAAAGAACGGTTCGAGCAGCTGCGCGAGATGGGGATTAGAACCATCATGTGTACAGGGGACAATCCGCTGACCGCGGCGACGATTGCTCGAGAAGCGGGCGTAGATGATTTTATCGCCGAGAGCAAGCCGGAAGATAAGTTGGCGCTGATTCGCAAAGAGCAGGCTGCAGGCAAGCTGGTCGCGATGACGGGCGACGGTACGAATGATGCGCCAGCATTGGCGCAAGCGGACGTTGGGATCGCGATGAATAGCGGGACGACTGCCGCCAAGGAAGCGGCTAATATGGTGGATCTGGATTCTGATCCGACCAAAGTGATTGAGGTTGTAGCGATCGGCAAGCAGCTGCTCATGACACGCGGCGCCTTAACTACCTTCAGTATCGCGAATGACGTAGCGAAATATTTTGCTATCATACCGGCACTGTTCATGCTCGCGATTCCTGAGATGGCTTCATTGAACATTATGGGCTTGAATTCCCCAATGTCAGCCATTCTATCGGCGCTGGTGTTCAACGCGATCATCATACCGCTCTTGATTCCGCTTGCCGTCAAGGGTGTCAAGTATAAACCGATGAGCTCGGAGAAGATGCTGAACCGCAACATGCTCATCTACGGCGTCGGCGGTCTGATCGCTCCATTCATCGGCATTAAGATCATTGATCTGTGCTTAGGCTTAGTGTTGTAAATTACGAATGAAATATCGAGAGGTGCGGGTGTTTAACTATGAAAACAACTGACATAAATAGTTCGGAAACTGAACGGGGCGCGGGCAGCTTAGCTACGATTATGCGTATGAGCTTTGGCTTGATGGTGCTGTGCGGACTCATCTATCCGCTCGTCATGACAGGCGTCGTTCAAGCGGCATTTCCGAAGCAAGCGGAAGGAAGCATCGTGTATGACGCAGAAGGCAGGGCAGTTGGGTCTGAGCTGGTAGGTCAAACGTTCACAGAGCCGCACTTCTTTCACGGCCGCGTATCCAGTATTGCCTATGATGCAGGCGGAGCAGGATCGCCGAACTATGCGCCATCGAATCCGGATCTTGCTACGCGCATTCAGCAATCTATAACGGATTGGCAGGTGAATAATCCGGATTCTCCAGCATCAGTTCCGCCAGTCGATCTCATTACGAACTCAGGCTCAGGACTTGATCCTCATATTTCGCCGGAATCGGCAGCCGCGCAGATCCCGCGGGTAGCCGCAGCCAGCGGTTTAAGCGAGCAGCAATTGGCGGAGTTGGTGAAGAAGCATACGCAGTCCCCAGAGCTTGGAATATTCGGTGAGCCGCGTGTTAATGTACTGCTGCTGAATCTGGACGTGCAGCAGGCGATGAAGTGATTTCAGTCATGATGCGGGGATAGAGAAACGGAGGGGTGACATGCGGGAGAGCGATCTTTATCGTCGGCGGTCGCCGGAAGTGCTGCTGCAGTATATGGAGCAGCTGAAGCGCGGTCGATTCGTCATTCTTGTAGCGGCAGTGAGCGGAGCCGGCAAGACGACCGAGCTGCTGAACGAAGGGCTGGCAAGGGCGAAGCAGGGACTGAAGGTCGTCTGGGCAACGACGCCGCCCCAAGAAGGAGAAGCCGCTTCTCTTCGCGTCGTGCCTCCGTACCGATGGCAGCTGGATGAAGAGCAGATGGAAGATATCCATGTGAAGGATATTGTGGCATTGATGCCTGACGTCGTGCTTGTCGACGGGCTTGCTCAGCCCAACAGGGCCGGCGCGGAACGGATCAATCGTCTGGAAGATGTGCGCTGCTTAATTCAGAACGGCATCAGCGTGATTGCGACGATGAACGCATATGAAGATGAGAGAATCAGTAAGCAGGCGAGAAAGATAGCTGGAATGGATACAAGATGGATCATTCCGGGCGAGGTGCTGAAGGAGGCGGACGAGGTCCGTCTCCTTGACGTGACAGCGGAAGCGCTGCTCGCTAGGCGCAAGCATGATTCAGATCAAGAAGGCCATGCGGGCAAGCCTCGTTCGCGTCGGTCCAATGGAGCCTTAACGGAACGAAGCCGCATGATGCTCCTTCGAGAGCTGGCGCTGCGAACGATCGCAGACAATGTGAACGGTGAGCTGGAGCAGCACCGCCATGAACTCGGGCTTGAAGGTCCGTCAGGTGCGACCGAGCGCATCGTGGTGCTTGCGCAGTACGGCTGGAACGGCTCCATCCATATTAGACGCGGCGATCAGATCGCGAAGCGCTTGAACGGCGAGCTGTCTATCGTAACTTTTGTGATGGAGAATAAGGAGCTGACGCCAGTTCAAGCCTCATTTCGACGTTCGATCCGCAAGCTGGCGGATAAGCTCGGGGCTTCCCTCACAGAGCTGTCGACAAGCTCTGTGAGGGGCATTCCGAAGATGATGGAGCGATTCGCCTGGGAAGAAGGAATGTCCCGGATCGTGCTGGGACATTCTCGGCAGACGCGCTGGCAAGAATGGCTTAACGGTTCAATTGCCATCGGCTTGATGAAGCGGCTGACTCGTGCCGATCTGTACTTTGTCGCGGATCGGGCGGTTGGCGAAGGCGAGCGCGTGCTGCCAGTGCGCGCTGAGCATGCGGAGCGCATGCAGCCCTTCAAGCGGCAATCACAGGTAGAGATTGCCGTGAAAGCGATGCAGCTGCGGCGCGGACGGTTCAAGATCATTATCGGAGCAGCCCCAGGTGTCGGCAAGACGTATAAGATGCTGCGGGAAGGCACTCGATTGCAGGAGCAGGGAGTAGACGTCGTCATTGGCCTATTGGAGACGCATGGACGAAGCGAAACTGCGGCACAGGTCGGATCGCTGCCGATAATCCCGCGCAAGCTGGTGCTGTACAACGGCCGCGAGCTGGAAGAGATAGATACGGAAGCGATTCTGGCACGCAAGCCGGAGCTTGTGCTCGTCGATGAGCTGGCACATACGAATGTGCCAGGGAGCATACGCGCCAAGCGCTATGAAGATGTGCTGATCCTGCTTGAAGCGGGCATATCCGTGATGACAACCGTTAATATTCAGCATCTAGAGAGCTTGAATGATGCGGTGGAGCAGTTGACAGGCGTGAGAGTGCGGGAGACTGTGCCAGATGGCATCCTGCGGAACGCGGACGAGATGGAGTTGATTGATGTGTCGCCGCAGACGATTCAGGAGCGGCTTCAGAACGGGCACATCTATGCGATGGATAAAGTGCCCCAAGCGCTGAATCATTTCTTTCGCATCTCGAATCTAATCGGGCTGCGTGAGCTGGCGCTGCGAGAAGTGGCTGATGATGTGGATGAGCGCTTAGAATCATGGGAACGGCGTGCACAGATGCGCGGTCCGTGGCGAAGGGAAGAAGTCATATTCGTATGTGTTGAGCCTAATTCTAGCGCGGAGCGTCTGATTCGCCATGGCTTCCGCATCGCACATCGGCTCAAGGCTCAGCTTCATATCGTATGCATACCGTTCAAACGGCAGGGCTCTATCGATTCACATCGAATCACGGCGATCACTCGCTTAATTGAACGGCTGGGAGGGACGTTCTATCTGCACTCCGCCGTCAGCAGGCTGGCGTGGGCGGCGGAAGCTGTACATCTAGCAGATACAGCTCAGGCAACACAACTGATCGTTGGTATGCCCGAGAGGCGAAAGCGTTGGAGAGAGCTCGGCCGTATGAAACGATTAATGCGAATCGCGCGCCACATGGATATACTTATTCTTACAGATGTTGAATCTGTAAAGTCATGGTAGAATGATAGCTGTAGTTCATTTAGAGAATATTTAAATACTGCGAGGCGAGACTATGACACAAATGATCCTACCATGGAGAAATACAGAAATAGAACGTATTCGAGAGCTAGCTTTATATATGGAAGAAAAAGGTTCGATACACACAGGATTTATCAACTGGATCGTGGAACGCAAGCTGTTTAAGCTGTTCGTTCCTGAGCAATTGGGCGGCTTAATGGCATCGCTCCCCCAAGCAGCGGAAGTGTTTGAAGAAGCTGCGTGGATCGATGGCAGCTTTGGATGGACGGTTACGATCGGAGCGGGCGGGGGCTTCTTTGTGCCGTTCTTGCCGCCTAAGGCCGCGCAGGCTCTGTTTAGTCCTGATAAAGCGGTTATTGCAGGAAGCGGCATGCCTACGGGAACTGCCAAGCAGGTGGAAGGCGGCTATATCGTGGATGGAACCTGGAAGTATTGCAGCGGCTCACGCCATGCTACTTTCTTTACGGCGAATGCGGTCATTCAAGATGGAGGCTCCTCCTCGCCTGGAGATGCGCCGAATGTAAGATCCTTTGCGTTTCTACCTGAACAAGTACGAGTAATGAACGATTGGAATGCATTTGGCCTGCGGGCGACGGACAGTCATACGATTTCAGTTCATGCTGCATTTGTGCCGAATGAGCGCACGTTCTCGATTATGGAGCCGCATGCTGAGTTTCAGCATCGGTTGTACGATTATCCGTTCGGCGCATTTGCTGCCATTTCATTTGCTGCTGTGACGCTTGGGATAGGGCGGCACTTTCTGGATGAAGCAGAAGGAATGCTGAACCAGCATCGAGATGCATGGGAGACAGCTAGACCTGGACGCGCTGCATTTATGGAGTATCTGATTAATGAAGGCCGATGTGCTTATACGGAAGCGAAGCGCCATTATAAATTTCATGTGGAATGCTCGTGGAATGAATTAATGGAGAAAGGCAGCGTATCTCAGCAAATGGAAAATGAATGCGTGCTGCAATCCAAGTCTGCCGCGCAAGCGATGCGATCCATGGCGGACAGCATATTCCCTTATCTCGGAATGGGGGCGATTATGCAGAATAGCCGTATTAATCAGATCTGGCGAGATCTGCACACGGCATGTCAGCATTCTTCGCTCGTATCCTTTCAACCTTAGATCTTGCTATTCCTGAATCCAGAACCTCCAGAACCTTCAGAGCCTTCAGAGCCGCATTCAAGCGGCTTTGAGGGTTTTTTATATGGAATGGAATCAACAGGGGCCTATCTGTGTTTGTGATGCGCAAATTGTACGCCTGTATGAGGTTCATCTGTCGTGCCGACGACAGGAGTAGTCTAATATAGTGTAGTACATTGGCGAAGGAGGTGAACCCGTCCCTGTTCACCGGTTGCCGGAAGAACGGGTTATCCTATGAAACCAACAATCGTATGCTTCTCTCATCTATGCAATTCCGGTTACATTACCGGTGCGGAGAAGCTCCTTCTGTTTATGCTGCGTGAACTAATGCCTCATTATCACTGTATTCTAGTCGTTCCACAGGAAGGTATTCTCTCACATGAAGCCTATGTATCAGGTATTACTTATCGGGTTCAAGCATGCAGTTTGTTTGCTCTGATGGTGGAGCCGTCTGCGGGATTGCATGCTCACCTGGAGCAAATTCGCCAACATTCAGAATGGAACGCGATTCTGCGGCTGCTTCAACAATTAAGGCCGGACTATGTACTTACGAATACTAGCGTCCATCCGCTGCCAGCTATGGCGGCCAAGTCACTCGGCATTCCTGTGCTGTGGCATATAACAGAATGCATAGCGGACAATGGCTATGCGTCCGAAGCGGCGGCATTAATCGAAAGCTATGCGGATGCGGTGATCGGAACATCGCATGCCGCATTGCAGGCATTTCCCCCGAGCAACGATCCGCGCCGCATGCCCTGCCGCTTCCTATTGCCGCCATCCTGGCATATGGCAGACCTAGAGCCGCATACTTGGGGGCAGCATCGATTGCAGAAGCGGCAGGAGCTTGGCGTTGCCGATGATTCCCCGCTAATAGGCTATATCTCATCATCGATCACGGTTCAGAAAGGGCTGGACCAATTTATCCATATGGCGCTGTCGATTGCAGAGTCATTTCCTCAGAGCAGATTTCTCATTATTGGTGAACCGGTTAATCCGTCATATATGGAGCATTGCCAGCTGCTCATTCAGCAATCCCCTTACGCCTCTCGCTTTACCTTCATTCGCTTCGAACAGGTTATCCAATCGATATATCCGGCTATGGACATCGT
This sequence comes from Paenibacillus sp. EB106-04-04-XG159, assembly GCF_058791835.1. Lineage (NCBI taxonomy): Bacteria > Bacillati > Bacillota > Bacilli > Caryophanales > Paenibacillaceae > Paenibacillus > Paenibacillus sp. EB106-04-04-XG159. The sequence continues at coordinate 206,792 of NZ_JBYTDY010000004.1, forward strand.
TATTGTGCCGAGTCTGATCCGCGAGGGCTTCGGCATGACCGCGATGGAAGGACTTATATTCAGCAGAGCCGTCGCTGTGTATCGTTCTGGAGGGCTGGGCGAGATAATGTCAGCTGTCCACCAGGATGAACATGCGGTAGAACCGGGCAATTGGCAGGCGCTTGCGGCACATGTAAGAGGTTGGCTGGAGCAGCCGAAGCTGCTGCGACGGGTTCAGAAACACAATGGCAGAGCCGTTCAACAGGCATTCGGAATAGACAACTACAGGCAGAAGCTGCACCGAATATTTGTCAGCTTTGTCATGGAGCATGAGTCGCTGTTTCATGCTGTGCAAGGAAGCGGTCACGAGATATACATTCGAATGGACGGTGTATTTCGTCACGCTGCAAGCCCGCAGGAGCTGAAACGGTTCGGCATAACCGCAGTTCGCCGCATATCGGATGATGTGCTGCGGGAACTTCCGCTGGGTGAACCGATCCCGCCTGTGTCATCCCGCTCCTCTAGTAAGCGGAATAACGCATCGAAGCGAAATCAAAACCAATCCATACGCACCAACAAGCGTGCGCGTCGAAAATATGGGAAGTCGGCAGCTCGCGGAAGAAAGCTTCCGCGCGGCTCCAGGAGAAGAAGGAGTCTTACGAGATATGCAAAGAATCGTACCGGTCGACTTGGCCGCATAGGTCGCTCTGGACGCTCAGGAAGCTCTGGACGCTCAAGCAGTCAAGGCAGCCGAGGAAGTCGAAGGCTGAAAAGGCGGCAACGGCCTCGAGAAACCAAGAGACGTCGAGCACATTAGATGAATCAGCATTCTAATGCTGATTGTCGCGAAGTGCGGCTCCGCGTTATAGGAGGGGAGATCAGGCATGCGTATCATGACGATACTAGGCACAAGACCGGAGATCATCCGGCTCAGCCTAATTATGAAGCAGCTCGATCAAGCGGCTGAACGGCATATGCTGGTGCATACAGGACAGAATTACACGTCTACACTTAGTCAACTATTCTTTGATGAGCTAGGGCTCCGCGCTCCTGACTATACGATGCCGCCTCATCAGCAGACGCTTGGAAGCCAATTGTCGATTCTGTTTGCGGAAACCGAACGCCTCATGGAGCGGGAGAAGCCTGACAGGGTCTTGCTGCTGGGAGATACGAACAGCGCGCTCAGCGCGATCATCGCCGAGCGTCTTGGAGTGCCTGTTGTGCATATGGAAGCAGGCAACCGCTGCTTCGACAACAAGGTTCCAGAAGAGAAGAATCGCAGGCTGATCGATACAATCGCTTCCATCAACATGCCTTATACCGAACAGAGCAAGCAGAATCTATTGAAAGAAGGAATACCTAGTCATCGCATCATCGTAACGGGAAACCCCATATATGAAGTGCTTCAGCACTATCAACCCCACATCGAGCGGAATGATATACTCAACCGCTTGAAGCTGGCACCGCAGCAGTATTTTCTCGTAACAGCCCATCGCGCGGAAAATGTTGACGACCCCGCACGATTATCCAACATTCTCGAAGCTTTAAATCAATTAGCGGAACGTTACGACAAACGAATCGTATGCAGCATTCACCCGCGGACGAAGAGCCGCATTCTCCAATTAAACCTTCCCATGCACCCTTTGGTTGAATATTATGAACCCTTCGGGTTCTTTGATTTTGTTCATTTGGAACAGAAGGCTTACTGCGTCATTACCGACAGCGGCACAGTTCAAGAGGAATGCTGTATCTTCCATGTTCCTGCCGTTACGATTCGTCATTCCACTGAACGACCGGAGACCGTTGATTGCGGCAGCAATATTGTGTCCGGGCTTGAAACTGAGCGTATCGTCGATGCCGTGGCTGTTATGACTGCCTTGCCATCCGATTGGATCTGTCCGAGCGGATATATGGCGCCGCATGTTTCTCACACAGTCGTAAAATTTCTGCTTGGAGGGAAGATCGATGTTTAACAATAAGCGCATACTCGTGACCGGCGGCACCGGCTCTTGGGGGTATGAACTGATCCGGCAGCTGCTTGTGCGGCAGCCCAAGGAAATAGTCGTATTCTCTCGCAACGAGTCCGCTCAAGTTACTATGAAACGGGCGTTCGAAGATAGACGGGTTACCTTTTGCATCGGGGACGTAAGGGATAAGGAAGCATTATTGTCTGCGTGCAGAGGCGTGGACATCGTGTTTCACCTTGCTGCACTCAAGCATGTGCCGGTATGTGAGGAACATCCATACGAGGCTCTGAAGACAAATGTGATCGGTACGCAAAATGTAATAGAAGCGGCAATTGATAACCGGGTTGATAAAGTGATATACATCTCCACTGATAAAGCAGCGAATCCTTCTAATTTCTACGGTATGACCAAGGCGATAGGAGAGAAATTGATCGTTTACGCGAACCTGCTGCGTTCCTCGACGACATTCGTATGCGTACGAGGCGGCAATGTGCTTGGGACCAATGGCAGCGTCGTGCATCTGTTTAAGGATCAGATTCAGTCGAAACGCGAGATTGGGATTACCGATCTGCGAATGACACGCTTCTTCTTAACCTTGCATGATGCGATCGAGCTTCTGTTCAAGGCGACGGAGAGCAGCCATGGCGGAGAGATCTATGTGATGACGATGCCGACCTGCAGGATAGTCGATTTAGCAGAGGTGCTGATTGAAGCCTCGGGTCTCGAAGGTATAGCCATCGTTGAAAAGGGGATTCGGCCAGGTGAGAAGATCCATGAGATCTTGATGAGCGAATACGAGAGTACGAACACGGTCGTGTATGACGATGAATATTTAATCATACTGCCGACGATATACATTCCGGGACTGAAGGAGAAGTATGAGCACTGTGCTCCGGTATCGTTCTGCAGCTTCAGTTCGGATGTGCGCTTGATGGGCAAGGAAGACATTCGCGGCATGTTGAAGCGAGGAGGCTTTATATAATGAAGCTGCTCATTATCGGCGGGAACGGAATGGCAGGCCATATGCTGGTCCGATATTTTCAGCAGCAGGGGACACATAGGGTATTCTATACAACTCGTGATAAGGAGGATGACAGCTCACTGCTGCTCGAGCTGACCGATATGTCACAATTAGATCATGTGTTAGCGGCCGTGCGTCCCCACGTTGTCATCAATGCGGCTGGCATTCTGAACGATGCTTGTGATCGCAGACTGATTGAAGCGTACCAGGTAAACGGAATATTGCCTCATCGCTTGCGGCAGCGAGCGAATCGGATTGGAGCCAAAGTTGTCCATATTAGCACGGACTGCGTATTTTCAGGAGCAAGAGGCAGCTATTCAGAAATAGATGAGCCGGATGGGACGTCGGCTTATGCAGTGACGAAAGCGCTTGGTGAGTTGAGTCGGGAACAAGATGGAGGCACTCACTTGAGCATACGCACCTCGATCATCGGACCGGAGATTCGTGCGGGCGGAATCGGCTTATTAGCCTGGTTTCTGCGGCAAACGGGCAAGATTAGAGGCTATCGAAACGTAAGGTGGAATGGGGTCACAACCTTGGAGCTTGCGAAGGCGATCGATAGCTGGATCGAGGAGCCGGTATCTGGGTTAGTCCATCTCGCTCATCCTTCACCAGTCTCCAAATGCGAGCTCCTTCATTTGTTTCAAGAGGCATATGGCAAAACCGATGTCGATATCGTGCCACAGGATGAGCCTTATTCGGATCGAACGCTTGTTCAGACGCGGGCAGACGTCCATTATGAGCTGCCTGCTTATGAAGAGATGCTGCGCGAGCTAGCGGAAAGGACGGTCGTCTTATGATGAACGGAGCGTCGATCCTTGTGACAGGCGCAGCAGGCTTCACAGGGGGGCATGCCTGCCGACATTTTATGAACCTCGGGATGCAGGTGACCGCACTCGTGCGCAGGGCCAACCCAGAGTTGGCCGCGGCAGGAATGCGGGTTATCGTTTGCGATCTGCTGGACGGCGCTGCGGTTGCAGCATCGCTGCATGAAGCTGCACCGGATTATGTGCTGCACCTGGCAGGTGTGAACGCGGTAACGGAGTCGTGGAAGCAGCCGGTTCATACGATGCAGGTCAATGTCATGGGGACGATCCATGTTGTGGACGCTCTGAGAACTGCGCCTCATATCCGGGCGCTTATTATCACATCCAAGCTGAAAGCGCCGCTTAGCCAAGCGGGTACTCCTGTGCATCCCTATGCATTCAGCAAGGCGATGCAGGAGCTGGCGGCTCGCGCGTGGTCTAAGCTGTTTGGACTTGATGTGATATTGGCAGAGCCCTCCAACTTGATCGGACCTGGTCCCTCGACCGGCATCTGCTCTCTTCTTGGACAGTATATCGCGAAGCGGGAACGAGGCTGGAATTCGGGCGACTTTCTATTGAGCTCACGAAGTGTTATGCGGGACTATCTGGACGTTCGTGATGCGGTAGCAGCTTATGAGAAGCTGCTGGAAGCAGGAGAAGCAGGCACTGTATACAGCGTGCACAGCGGCATCAATCGATCTCTTGGCGACGTCTCGGATACCTTTCGCCGATTGGCGTTGACGGATGTGATGTTCCGCTGGCAGGAGGAAAGTTCGAGCTTCGAAGGAGGCGGGACAACCCCGACTCCGATTGCCGCATCGAATCCAGCCTATTCCGAACATAGAGAACAAGGCGCGCAGATGCTTCCTGCAGCATTGGACTGGCATCCGACACGAGCCTTTGAGCACTCTATTGCTGATATATTGAATTATCATCGCAACAGTTACGGAGGTGAAGAATCATCATGAGGCCGCTCGTTTCCATCATAATTCCATTTTACAATGATCCTTTCATTGCAGAAGCGATAGAAAGTGCCCTAGATCAAACGTATAAGAATAAAGAGATTATAGTAGTGGATGATGGCTCTACTTCTCATATGAATCGAATAACGCCATATCGGTCGAGAATTCAATATGTAAGAAAGAATAACGGAGGCACTGCGTCGGCTCTCAATCATGGAATACGCCGATCATCAGGCTCGTACATCACCTGGCTGTCCTCTGATGATCGATTCTATCCCAATAAATTAGAAGTTCAAACTAAATATTTGGTGGATCGCGGTGGATACATCGGTCATACCAACTTTGACTTGATCAACAGTGAAGGACATATCACAGAGATTGGTGCCGGGATGAGGATAACGACAGCGTTAGCGTTCTATCAGAGCTTCTTCGAGGGGAATCCGGTCAATGGCTGTACGATTATGATGAAACGAGATCTGCTTAAACGCATCGGTCAATTCGATGAGAGACTACCCTATACACATGATCTGGACTTGTGGTACCGCGTCATGCTGGCGGGCTACGACTTTCATTACATTCCAGATCGCTTGACTGCTTACCGCAGGCACGATGCCATGGGCACGGTAAGGCACCGGGACGCGATAGCGGTAGAGTTGCAGCAGACGAACAGCCGATATTATCCTGCTCTAAGGCAATTTATTCAACACATATTCCATAGCTGATGATAGGCATAAAGCTCCCTCTCAAGCGTTATATAACGCTTGAAAGGGAGCTTTATCGTTCATGAACATCGCTGTTGGTAGAGCTATATGGGTCTGTAATGCTGCTTCATTCGATTAAGCATCTGGGAGAAGTGCTGAGCATACACTTTCGGCTGGAAGTTCTGTTTGATGTGTTGAACCCCTTGCGCGCGAATTTTAGCTCGCAGCGAGGCATTGTTGAGAAGATCCATACCTTCTTGAATCGCTTGTTGAATATTGTTGTGGGTATAGAATTTGCCTGTTACATTATGCTGGATAAACACTTTCACACCATCTGAATCGGAGCTGAGCACGGGACAACGGCAGGACAATGCTTCAGCAACGCTGTATCCAAAGCCTTCTAATATCGAGGTGGACATCAGAAACCCGCCGGAGTCGCCGGTGATCGAGAGGTAATCCATCATACGAGCGTGAGGTATATTGTTGAACATAGTCAGCTTTTCTTTCAGATTAAGCGTGCCGATCTTGAAGGCGAATCGTTTATTGTCCTTTTCCTGTGACAAGTTGTTATCCAGAAACATCCACAACCGGATGCGGGGATTGCGTTGAATGAGCTGGTGACTAATGTCTAGGAAGTGATTCCAATTTTTATTTGGCTCTAACCGTCCAATCCATGAGATGATTGGGTGGTTTGGAATTTTTGGGCGTTTTTGATAATGAAAATGGTCGTAGTCGACTACATTAGAAAATACATAGCGCGGGACACTAGGACAATATTTCTCGAACAAGCGTATTAAGTGTGCAGTCGACGGCAGATGAATGCCTTGAGCATATTGCTGTATATATGGCGCGGCTAGAGAAGCGACATGCTCTGCGTGATCTGGCGCGCCTAAGCCCTGAGCCTCGTATATTAATAGACCTCGATATCCGAGCCTTCGCAATCGTTCAAGCATCGTGAAATCAGATGAAACAAGAATAGCTTCAAAGTTATGTTTTTGCAGCAGACTACTAATCTCGTGATCAGAAGAGGTTACATATGTCGGAAAATTCGTGCTATTTTGCAAGCCAGCACCGGATTGAGTATAGAGCAGATGGCTGTATACCCCGATCTGCTGCAGTGCTCGACCCCGTAATCGATTTAACGTTTCGATTCCACCGCTTGGCACATAGAATGTAAACAACATCTTCATCATCCGCTACCGCCCTTTCGTAAAGGCGAACTGCACCTATAGGCGGTGCAAGTCCCAGTCTCGATAGCAGTTTATGTAACTGAGTTATAAATGGTGTGGGTTACAACGTCCATCGTACAAGCAGGGCAGCCTGCGATAGTCCCCCTCCAAAGCCATAGAGCAGCATTAGCTTGCCAGTCTGTACTCTGCCGTCTTCAATTCCCTGCTGGATAGCGAGCGGAATGCTGGCAGCAGATGTATTGCCGTATTGCTGCATACTCGTTAGCGTTCGTTCCATTGGGATTCCCGCGCGTTCGCATATACTTTCAATCATTCTCATATTCGCACTATGCGGTACGAATAGGTCGATGTCATTGATGCTCATGTCTGTCGCATGCAGCAATTGCGTTACGCCTAGCGGAATTTGACTCAGCGCCCATTTATAAACCTCTCGACCGTTCTGAACGAGCATCCCGTGATCGAGGATGCGCTCATTTCCGATACGATCAGCGCATGCGGAGCGATATACGGCACCGCGAAGATCCCCTTGTGTCTCCGCATATGAGGCTATGAAGGCTGGCTTGTCGCTGTCCTGCGTTGGATGGACAGCCTGCTCCAGAATGATGGCTCCTGCCCCGTCGCCAAACAGAATACAGGTTGAACGATCTGTGTAATCAACGGTTTTGGTAAGCGTCTCTGAGCCAATAACGAGCACTTTCTTATTCATGCCAGAGTCCAGCATGCCGAGCGCAAGCTGCATTGCGCTGACAAAGCCTGCACAGGCGTTGGAAATATCCAGCGCATAGCAGTCGCTGAGTCCAAGTTTGGCTTGAATAAGCGCAGCGGTATTCGGGAAAAAGGTATCAGGTGTGGACGTAGCAACGAGTATAGCATCTACATTCTGTAAGCAACCTGGGTAGTTGGATTCCATCTGACGTACCGCTTGACAGCCTAGGTCGCTGGCATATTCCTGTGGGGCAGCCTTCCGACGTTCCTTGATGCCTGTTCGCTGCGTGATCCATTCATCATTCGTGTCTACAATCGACTCAAAATAGGCATTCGTTAGTACATGCTCCGGCACGTAAGTGCCGAAAGCTGATATATATGCTGTGGATTGCAATAATCGGATTGGCATTGTATACACTCCTTACGATATGGATTATGGGTACACGTTATACGTAAAAGATCGCTGGGATCTTCATTAGTACCAGGTACTAAAATATGGGATGATCATAATGGAAAATATCCTCACTGTCAATAGCTGTCTATTCATTTGCGTGAAGCAAAGCGACTGAAACTGGAATTCGAGCTCAGAATAAGTTTGCCCTCATTGCGCATTCTAACGCATGGTGACACTCTTCATCCGATCTTAATAATTATCCACATGACAAGGGAGGCATCACAATGCAATTGAAAACTGCGCTGCTATCATTAACGGCTGCTCTGCTGCTGACTTCTGGTCTTACTGGCTGCACTTACGGTACGAATCAAGGTATGACGACTAAGGGAGTTCGTACTAATACCGTAGGACACCCAACTGCACCTGGAATGAATACGTACACAAATCCGAATTATAATCCTAACCGCAACTACAACACCTATGGTACTCATCCGTCTGGAACAGATGGAGCAGCTCCATATGGTACGCGCAATGCCAACATGTATGGCGCTTACCCATACACCATGGGCGGAACGCATCAGGGCTATGGAGCCAATACTTATGGCGCGCATCCGTACGGCACTGGAACGACTGGAAATACCCAGATGCATACCGCTAATAAGGCAGAGATGAGCGACAAAGTCGCTAAGAAGGTTTCGGCTATTCCAGGTGTAAAAACGGCGAATGTCATGATGACTGATAAAAACGCTTACGTTGCTGTAACGACACAAAGCACTAGCGGAATGAAGTCGAAGAGCACCACTAAAGGCGGTACCATGACTCCCCATGCCACTGGGACTGATCAAGTACCGCAAGATCTGAAGAACAAGATCGGACAAGAAGTGAAGAAGGTAGCACCGAATTGTCAAAATGTATATGTATCGGAAGATCCAAACTTTGTTGCGCGTATGAATGAATTTGCTAAGCAAGCAGCAGCAGGTCATCCAATTCAGGGCTTCTCAGCTGAGTTCCAAGAAATGGTAAGTCGCTTGTTCCCAACAAATGCGGCACCGGGTGCGACTAGCTACATGGCGCCTGGAGCACGATAAGAAGTAACGAATTTATATAGGGCTGGTTGACGGATTATCCTTGTTCACAAGGGTCATGCTGTTGATTCAGCCCATTTTTATCAGTAACCGCACCAAGTAAAACTGTCCTTCATAGTATAAATTTGACTGTATCCCTTAACCTTGTTAAATTACAAAAACTCGGGCAAGGAGGGGTGACACTTGAAGGGTAGCGATCACAAGAGCAAGTTCCTGTTAACAAACCGTGAGCGCGAAGTTTTTGAACTGCTTGTGCAGGACAAAACGACCCGTGATATCGCACAACAACTTTTCATCAGTGAGAAGACAGTTCGTAACCACATTTCGAATGTGATGCAGAAGTTGAATGTGAAGGGTCGGTCGCAAGCGGTTGTCGAGCTAATCAAGCTTGGGGAGTTAAAGATCTGACAAAGCCCATCGCCCTGACCATTTGGCCATCCGGTACCGTGGATAAGGGGTTGGACCTTACCTATGGGAAAGAGGTTCGTTGATGAGCAAGTCTACCAACTTGCGTCGATAGATGTAAGCGTCCGTTTGCTCTAGCCAGTGATGGTGCCGGTAAATGTGACGCTCTATTTTTGTTGTTGGATATGTATCATGCAAAAACGCCTCGCTGCTCGTCCATCCGTGTACTTCAACTGTATGCTTAGGAGAGAGGAGGCGTTTATATGTTTAGTGTACTTATACGCTGATCTTAGCCCTTCCGATAAAGGAAGAGATCACGAGATTGGCGGCGCCAAGGGCAGCGGCATACGACCCCAAGGAGGAGAATTCGATCCTCATTCCGCTCTGATGGGAGCGCAGCGCGCGCTGCTGTACGGTTCGGCTTAATGCGCTGCGAAGCCAGCGTTCCGAGTGCGCCAGCTTATTGCCGATAATAATAAGCTGCGGATTAAAGGCATTCACCAGATTAGTGAGACCGATACCAAGGTACTCGCCGATCTGCTGGAGCAGGTGAAGCGCTGACGGATCATCGGTCTCAGCAAGCCTGAGCGCCTCTTCCAGCGTCGCAAACGGGAACTTAAGCCGTTCGTCAAGGAGCGCCTTCTCCGAGGCATACAGTTCCCAACAGCCGCGATTGCCGCAGGAGCATTTTCGACCATTCGCTTCGATGGTCATATGGCCCAGCTCGACCGAATATCCGAATGCGCCTCGCAGCAGCTCGCCGCCTACGATAATGCCGGTACCGATACCGGCACCCACACTTACATAGATCAGATGGGGCGAGGATTTGCCCGCACCGTATCGAAGCTCACCAATAGCACCAGAATTGGCTTCATTCTCGACTGCGATTATTTGCTCAGGATAGCGCTCCTGCAGCCAAGCCTGCAGAGGGACGTTCTCCCACCCAAGGTTAGGAGCAAACTGAATGGTGCCGTCTTCATCGACCATCCCAGGTACTCCGACTCCAATTCCAACGATCCCATATGGAGAATCCGGCATTTGGCTCTTTAAATGATCGATGGATTCGCATAGCATATCCAGAACGGAAGCGGGATCTGTTGATTGGAGCTGCCGCGCACCGCTGTCAATGATGATTTGACCGGACAGATCGCACAGCATCGCTTGGCAGCGATCTACTTCAAGATTGATGCCGATCGCGTAGCCTGCATGGCGGTTAAATAGCAGCATAAGCGGCTTGCGACCGCCGCTGGATTGACCAGGACCGAGTTCAGATACCAATTGATTCTCGATCAGGTCGTTCACGAGATTAGACACAGTCGCTTTATTAAGACCTGTCATCTCAGCAACATCCGCTCGAGATATCGGGGCATGCAGACGAATCGTGTCTAGAATTAACGCGGTATTTATTTTTTTCACAAGAGCTTGATCGCCTGTAATCTTCATAGGGTTCATCCTTTATATGTATACATCATCATTCTGTATCTTTGTTTAGTGGTTAAATATATTATCGAATCGAATGTAGAATTATTTACAGTGTAGAAGAAATATCTACCTTTATCAACAAAAAGAGAAAAATACTGCTGTTGATGAGATGATGACGGTTGCAAGGAGATAGATGATAAAGTGAAGGATAAGGTGGGATTTTTGTGCAGATCGTCGTTCATTTTATACAGTGGAGAACTTAATGTGGCTACTTAGTTTAATGGATAGACAAAGTATTGGGCTTGTGCTAGGATAGAGCTAAATTGATCTGCATAAGGAGGAACTACACATGGCTCACTTTGAACAAGTAGGCAAGATCTCTTATGAGGGCAGCAAGTCAACGAATCCACTTGCATTCAAGCAGTACAATGCATCCGAGGTTGTAATGGGCAAGACAATGGAAGAGCATCTCCGGTTCGCCATGGCATATTGGCATACCTTCACATATGGAGGCGTCGATCCGTTTGGCGATCAAGTAATGGAGCGCAGCTGGAACCATTTCAAGGGAATGGATCTGGCGAAGGCTCGCGTAGAGGCTGCATTTGAATTTATGGAGAAGACGGGAATCCCGTACTTCTGCTTCCACGATGTTGATGTTGCGCCGCAAGGCAGCTCGCTCCGTGAAACGAATCAGAATCTGGATGTTATCGTAGCGATGATGAAGGATTATATGAAGGATACAGGCAAGAAGCTGCTATGGAATACGCAAAATATGTTCTCACATCCGCGTTATGTTCATGGAGCTGCTACGACTTGCAATGCAGATGTATTTGCTTACGCTGCGGCACAAGTGAAGAAGGGGCTTGAAGTTGGTAAAGAGCTGGGCGCTGAGAACTATGTGTTCTGGGGCGGTCGCGAAGGCTATGAGAGCTTGCTGAATACGGATCTGGCATTAGAGATGGACAATATGGCACGTTTGTTCCAGATGTCGGTTGACTATGCCAAAGAGATCGGCTTCGATGCACAGTTCTTGATCGAGCCGAAGCCGAAAGAGCCTTCAAAGCATCAGTATGATTTTGATGCGGCGACGACTATTTCATTCCTGCAGAAGTATGGCTTGCAGGAGCATTTCAAGCTGAACCTGGAAGCAAACCATGCGACTCTGGCTCAGCATACATTTGAGCATGAGCTTCGTGTAGCTCGCATTAACGGCATGCTGGGTTCCATTGATGCGAACCAAGGCGACATGCTGCTCGGCTGGGATACGGATGAGTTCCCGACAGACCTGTATGCAACAACGCTTACGATGTATGAAATCTTAATGAACGGCGGGATTGGCCGCGGCGGTGTGAACTTTGATGCGAAGGTACGCCGTGCTTCGTTCGAGCAGGACGATCTATTCTTGGCACATATCGCTGGTATGGACGCATATGCAAAGGGCTTGAAAGTTGCTGCTAAACTGATCGAGGACCGTGTATTTGAAAATGTGATTGAACAGCGTTATTCCAGCTTTAAAGAGGGTATTGGGCTTGAGATCGTGTCAGGCAAGGCGACGCTGAAGTCGTTGGAACAATACGCGCTGAACAACGAGATTCGCAAAAATGTTTCCGGTCGTCAAGAGCACCTGAAGTCGGTGCTGAATCAATATTTGTTTACGGAATAATAGGGCGGCTGTATCGGCTGCAAGCAGGTTCTTGGACTGTCTCGACATCTGTTGCGGGGCAGTCCTTTTTATCCCACATGTTATATATGAAGGAGGAACACGACCATGTCTTATGTCATCGGCATCGATCTTGGCACAAGTGCGGTTAAGGCGATAGCGGTTAACCGTGAAGGGAAGGTACTCGGCGAAGCAAGTGTTTCCTATCCGCTATATCATGAGCGGCCGGGATATAGTGAGCAGGAGCCTGAAGATTGGGTACAAGGAACGATTCAAGCCGTTCGCCAACTAATCGAACAGAATGAGCTTCAGCCTGCGCTGGTCGAAGGCTTGAGCTTCTCCGGACAGATGCATGGACTTGTGCTGTTGGACAGTCAAGGCGAGGTGCTGCGGAGAGCGATTCTATGGAATGATACACGAACGACAGCTCAATGTCGTCAGATCGAAGCGAGATTAGGCGATCGACTGCTCGATATCGCGAAGAATAAAGCGTTGGAAGGCTTCACTCTGCCTAAGCTGCTGTGGGTAAAGGAGCATGAGCCGGAGATTATGGAGCGCGCAGCGGTATTTGTGCTGCCAAAGGATTATGTGCGATATCGCCTGACCAAAGAGCTGGCGATGGATTATTCGGATGCTGCCGGCACACTGCTGCTGGATGTGAATGCGCGCGAGTGGAGCGAGGAGATTGCGGCAGGGGTTGGGATTCCCGTAAGCCTATGTCCGCCGCTCGTCGATTCGCACACGATGACAGGCTGCTTATTGCCGGATGCGGCAGCGGCGATGGGTCTTCACGAAGGCGTGCGTGTATTTGCGGGCGGAGCGGATAACGCTTGCGGCGCAATTGGCGCCGGCATCGTTGCCCCGGGAGCGGCGATGTGCAGCATTGGCACATCCGGCGTTGTCTTGGCATACGAGGAAGATCAAGCGGCTGACTATCGCGGCAAGGTCCATTACTTTAATCACGGGCAAGAGCAGGCTTATTATGTTATGGGCGTTACGCTCGCTGCGGGATACAGCTTGCAGTGGTTCAAGGAAACGTTCGCACAACAGCTTAGTTTCGATGAGCTGTTGGCAGGGATCGAGCAGATCCCTGCGGGTTCACAGGGGCTGCTGTTCACTCCTTACTTGGTAGGTGAGCGCACGCCTCATGCGGATGCCAACATCCGTGCCAGCTTTATCGGAATGGACGGAAGCCATACCCTGAAGCATGCGGCACGAGCTGTCATGGAGGGGATTACGTTCTCCTTGCGAGAGTCGATTGAACTGCTGCGTGCATCGGGCAAGTCAATTCAGCAGATCATCTCGATCGGCGGCGGGGCAAAAAATGAGGCGTGGCTTCAGATGCAGGCGGACATCTTCAAGGCTGATATCGTTAAGCTGGAGACGGAGCAGGGGCCGGCGATGGGGGCTGCTATGCTCGCCGCTTACGGCTGCGGATGGTTTGACTCGCTGCAGGCTTGCAGCGCAACATTCCTGAAGCCAGCTAAACGATGGACACCAGATGAAGAAACGGCATCACGTTATGATGCATTATTTGCAGTATATCAGGATGTGTATGAGGCAACTCGTGTGCTGAACGAGCGGCTTGTACCTTTTCGCTAAGATGCTATGTTTGTGAAATCAATCTAATGAAAACCTCTGGAACTTTTATAAGAACCAGAGGTATTTTTATGTTTGGCTCTGTTTAACGGGAGTCAATATTTTTCCCGTCACATTGACAAGCACATACTTTTTAGTCCACATTTGTGTTGTAACAATTAATCGTTCACCCCCTAATTCTCCTACCCGTTCAGTAAATGTTTTATCACATTCCTTGCTGTCTAATTCACTTCTCTATAGGCATAACCGGAATATCCATGTTATTTATTACCACGGCTTTTCCGGTCTCATCCAGACCTCGAATTTCGATCTGCGCACCCATGGAAAATGGGAAATGGACGAACCAGATCGTGCGGTCATCTTGGATATGGATCATTTTCGCAACCTGCTTATACTGAGTCTTTTTATCAGTCAATTCAATATTAACTACATCCGGATTAAACGATTCCCCATAGACGATCGGTAGCGGCGGTATTCCCGACTCGTCCGGTTCAGCTCCTGTTACATATTCAAAGATTAGGCTCCCATTCTGCTTCAAATAGTTTAGGCTGCTGATCTGATAACCTCCTCCTGTTACCCATTTCCAGCCCAACAGCGTCTTCTTCCAATATTCCAAGTTCAAATCCGCGTATTCATCATCTTTTTGAGCGTAATTTCTTGTATAAAATACAACCACGCCATCGTTTGTCCATTCTTTATGCACGATTTTATCCATTTCAAAACCCGAGATGTTTAGGGTGCGATACCTTTCTGTAATGACCTGTCTCAAAGTCTGATCAATAGCGGGGTCAGCAGCTGGATTTGCCAGATTCATCGGGAATGACCAAGCAAATACGATAAATCCAATTAAAGCAATACAGAGTGCTGCTGCAGATGGTTTCCAAAACCATCGTTGTTTTCTCACTTTTGCCACCTCTTCCTGTATCGATAGCAATTGACCAGATGTTGGTCGTGGCTCCTGACGGAGAGGACCTACGGAAAGCCGTGTGTACCATAGAGGTTCATTAGAATTCATAGGAATCCGCCTCCTTTATCACTGATCTTCCTTCAGCCACTTGTCAAGCTTCAATCTGGCGCGATGCAGTCTCGACTTGACCGTTCCTTCTGGCAATCCGAGGATATCTGCTATGTCTGCAATTGGCATTTGGTAATGAGCGTTTAACAAAATTATTTCACGCTGTTTGATCGGTAGCCGGAGCACCAGTTCCCATATCCTATCCACGAACTGCTCGTCAAAATAAGTCGTTTCCGCTGAAGGGGTGGAGAGATCATTTTGTACGTAATCCAATCCAATAGCACAATTTTGCGAAAAAACGCCGAACGCTTATAATTTATTGTTATATTTCTTGCTATTTTCAGCAGCCAGGTTTTTACGGTACTTTCACCGCGGAACGAATCAAGAGAACGAAAAGCCCGAATGAACGTATCCTGCGTAATGTCGTCGGCCATATCGTGTTTTTGAGTCAATACATACGAGTAATTCCACACATCCTTCCAATATTTCTTGACTAGCCGATCGATTTCACATGTTCCGATTTGTGAGTCATACCTAAGGTGCTCCTCCTCCAATCGTTTCACCTCCAATAAACAGACAACAAAGAGCTTGAAAAGTTCCATACCGCTAACAAAACGTGGAAATCATCGCTAAGACCATCAAATAAGCCGTTAATATGATTGATGTATTCTGTCCATTCGTAATTAAGTAATGTTACGAATACTTGATTTAGCTATGTTACCTAATAATAAAACAAGTGTTCATAAACAATCGAGTATCAAAATGTGATTTAACGTTGCCTTATGTTTTAGATACTTTTGGATATGATGTATATCTCAGAGAGCGTCTGACTATTATCCCTCTGAGTCAGGAGAGGGGGGCTGCTCGGATTATATTAGAGCACGAAAAAAACGGCCATCGAGACTAGCTCGACAGCCGTTAATATACAAGGCTAATTACATATGAGTTCTGCCTTTAACCCACACACGCTGAACATTTAGGTCAGCATCTGTCCATACGAGGTCAGCGAATTTGCCGACTTCGATGCTGCCTGTCACGTCATCAATGCGAAGGAGCGCAGCAGGGTTGATGCTGGCGAGACGCGAAGCCTCTTCCACAGATAGGCCAACTTGGTTGACCATGAATTGAATAGCGCCAATCATCGTCAGCGTACTGCCCGCAAGAGATTCGCCTTCAGTCAGACGTGCAACTCCATCCTGCACCGTAACCGACAAGCCGCCCAAGTCATAAATGCCATTCGGCATACCTGCTGCACTCATCGCGTCCGTAATAAGCACGAGCTTGCCTGCAGCCTTCGCGCGGACGAGCAGCTTAATAACAGCTGGATGCACATGATGTCCATCCGCGATCACTTCTGCTGTAATGCGATCATCCGTCAAGACCGCGCCTGCTACACCTGGCTTGCGGTGATGAACAGGAGTCATCGCGTTGAACGTATGAACCGCTTGGTTCAAGCCTGCGTTCGCGGCTTCTGTCAGCTGTTCGTAGGTAGCGTCTGTATGAGCCGCCGCAACGTTAATTCCGTGAGCGCGGCACCAGCGAATCGCATTGTGCGCGTTCTCGCGCTCTGGAGCGAGACTAAGCTGCTTCATGACGCCTGGATGCTCGCGGTCCCATTCTTCCAGCCACTCGATCTGCGGATCAAGCATAAAGGCTTCGTTCTGAGCCCCTTTGTATTTCGGGTTCACAAATGGTCCTTCCAGATGCAAGCCTGCAAGCTGAGCATAAGGCATATCCTGCTTCATATACCCATCAACGGCCTCAACGACAGCGCTAAGCGCTTGGCGCGATTGCGTCATTGAGGTAGCCAGCATATTCGTTGTGCCGTGCTCCATATGGAACTTCGTAATCTTATCATACGACTCCGAGGAAGCATCCATAAAGTCAGCACTGAAGCCGCCGTGCACATGCACGTCGATGAAGCCTGGCATCAGGTATCCGCCTTGTGCATCGATGGCATCAGCAAGCCATGCTTGATCTGTCGCTGATAATTGAGAAGGGGTGCCAATATAAGCGATATGGCCGTTCTCTACTCGTACGACACCGTCGTTGATGATGCCGCCCAACGTAACGACACGCGCATTTTTAATAGTAAAGGATTGATTATTCATGGAAATATTTTGCCGCCTCCTTGTCAAGCAAGACAACCACGTTTGAATGAGTTTGCAGCAGGGATGCCGGAACTTCAGTTGTGATCGGACCCGTCAACGCGCGATGAACGATCTCAGCTTTGTCTGCGCCACGAACGACGAGCATGATCATCTTCGCTTTCAGGATGGAGCCGATTCCCATGGTTACGGCTTGTTTCGGTACATCGTCAATGGAATCGAAGAAGCGAGCGTTGGCTTTTAGAGTTTCTTCTTTCAGATCAACAACATGAGTACCTGCGCTCAGGTTAGAATCTGGCTCATTGAAGCCGATGTGACCATTATGTCCAAGCCCAAGAAGTTGAAGGTCGATGGATGCGCCAGAAAGCGCTGCATCGTAATCCTCGCATTCTGTTTTCAGATCTGCTGTATTGCCGTTAGGAACGTGAGTGTTGTTCTTGTCGATATCGATATGATCAAACAATTGCTTATTCATAAAGGAAAGATAAGATTCAGGATGACCGTCAGGCAAGCCGACATATTCATCGAGATTGTAGGATGTAACATGCTTGAAGCTGACATAGCCTTTTTCATATAAACGAATCAATTCTTGATAGATGCCGATAGGCGTGCTGCCAGTCGCAAGACCCAAAACTGCGCTCGGCTTCGTTTGCACGAGGCTCGCAATAATGTTAGCGCCAATCTGGTTCAATTCTTCATTCGTGTTGAATGTCATAATGTTCATGTTGGATATTACCTCCCTTTATCTTTGCGGTACTTGCGTACCATGCGATACGATTGTTCAAGCTTCGGAATATGCGCATCAAACTGCTCGCTGACCATAGCTGAGAACAGGATGTCAACTACGTGCAGCTGCGCGATACGGGACGCCATATCGCCGCGTCGCATGCCTTCTTCGAGAGAAGAGGCAAACAGATTAATATCCGCGATATTCGCAATGCTGTTGGAGCCGATCTTAGTCAGAGAGATCGTCAATGCTCCGTGCTCCTTGGCGCACATTAAGGCGTCGAGGGTCTCAGGCGTTTCGCCTGAATAGGAGATTGCTATAGCCACATCCTCCGAACCAAGGTTGGCTGCGGACGTGATCTGCATATGCGGATCAGAGAATGCCGTCGCCCGCTTCCCGATCCGGATAAGCTTCTGATAGAAATCAAGCGCTACAATGCCGGAAGTGGCGACTCCGTACAAGTCAATCTGCCGAGCCTGGTTGAGCGCGATAATCGCGCGTTCCAGCTGATGCACGTCCAATAGGCGAGTCGTATCAGATATCGAACGGAGATGATTGGTTTCCATCGCGGTTACAATCTCTGAAAGCGGATTGCCTGCAATAATATCCTGATAGGTCATGGGCGTCGTCTGCTGTGCCAGATCGGCTGCGAGCTTCGTCTTGAAGTCCGGATATCCGCGAAAATGCAGTGATTTGCAAAAGCGCGAAACCGTTGCTGCAGAAGTACCGGATTGTTCAGCAAGCTCCGTAATTCCCATTGTCACTACGTTACCCGGAAACTGAAGCATATAGTCTGCTAGCTTGCGTTCTTGTTGATGCAATTGATCATATTGCTGCCGGATAGCTTGTAAAATACTAGACAATGGAATCACACTCTTTCGTTAGGGGAAAATGTACGTTGACGATTTTTCATGAAAATCATTTTTACGCACACACAATAAATCATGAAAATATTTTTTATATCTTCACTATATATAATAATGCAAACGTAATCAAGAATCAGCTGTGATTGTCGCACAATGCTCAAAAATTAGGACCGTTCGCAGCTATGACATATTTGAAGGGGGAACAGAAGGTTATCTTCATCAAACATTATCCCTTCAGCTGACGCTGATCTCGGAATTGACTTGGTGATAATCCTAATCTTGTCCTAAAAGTGCGATGAAAATAAGAGTAACTCTGAAATCCGCACATTTCGGCAATCTGCTCAAGCGACATATAGCCGTGCTGAATGCGCTCGCATGCCATGCTTAAGCGAAGGTCTATCACATAGTCCATGATCGACTGCTGAAACGCTTCCTTGAACACATGGGCTGCTCGTGACGAGCTCAGCTTAACATGCTCAGCAACATCCAGAACGGTGAAGCTTTCTGTAGCATTTCGCTCGATAAAGCTCTTCATCAGCTGCGCTGACTGAGACATGCGGCTTTGATTCAGGATAGGCTGAGCCAAAGCGCGTTCCAGCATATGAAATAGTACGAATGATAAATGCATCACAATATCATTAATAGAGGTGCCGGACTGACGTTGTTCCTGCGTAATCTCGCGCCAGATGGAGAGCATGCGATCATCGATGGCATGATACGACAACATCGGAGGCTTAAGCTTTTCCCACCAGCTGTCAACCCACGGCCCATTTAAAATCATGTAGTAATCGAGGCTGTGGACTTTATTCAGCGGCTCCAGGCGATCAGGAGATTGATAGCCAATCTTGAGATCATAATAGTGTTCTGGCGCCAGCATAAGCAGGTGCCCAGGCTTCATAGACTCATAGTGATCGCCAATCATGCAATGAGCGCTGCCTTCTAGTTGAATGCGAATCGTATAGTGCTTCAAGGTTGGGATAATGAGGCTGTGCGGCTTGCTGTGTCTTGCGTATCCTGAGAATAAAGCGTAGAAGGGCTGTTCTTCGGGCTGAGAACCAGAATTGGTCATGATTATTGCACTCCCGTCAACATAATCTATAGAAATAGTTTACCATAAACAGCAGGATAGTTCATGTTTGGACGATATCCTTCATAGCAAACCGCTTGAGCATATGGCACAATGAAAGCGTTCCATATCAAGACTATTATTTTTAGATTGGAACTTTACAATTCTGGATTGAGGTGGATGTTGAAAATGCGTATCGGTTTGCAACTGTATACGGTTCGGGATGCCGCGGAGAAAGATTTCGTAGGAACGCTTGAGCGCGTAGCCGCAATGGGTTATCAAGGTGTCGAATTTGCAGGATACGGCGGATTGACGCCAGATGAGCTGAAAGCAACGTTATCCCGCTTGGGATTGGCGGCAGCAGGAAGTCATGTTGGGCTGGATCAGTTATCAGACAACTTAGAGATGCATATCGAGATGAACAAGGCAGTGGGCAATGACAGATTGATCTGTCCATACCTGCCGACAGAGCAGTATGACACGGAAGAAGCCTTGTCCGAGACTGTACGTAAGCTGCAACAAGCATCTGAACGTCTCGCCGCTCACGGTATGAAGCTGGGCTACCACAATCACCACTTCGAATTCTTGACAACTTATGGCGCTAAGACGATGGAAGAGATTATCTTCTCTTCGATCCCTGCGGATCAACTCTTCTGCGAACTGGATGTCTGTTGGGTACAGTACAGCGGGAATAATCCAGTAGAATGGGTGAAGTCGTTCGCGGGACGTCTGCCGCTCGTTCACCTGAAGGATCTGAGAATTGAAGAAGACAAGCCGCTCACCGTAGAACTGGGTCAAGGCGAGCTCGATCTTCGCGCCGTAGCAGAGGCTGCACAAGATGCAGGAGCAGAATGGTTGCTCGTAGAACAAGACTTTACACAACGTGATGCGATGGAAAGCGTAGAAGCAAGCCTGCAATGGGCTAAGGAACATTTACAAGGCATCATTTCATAATATTCTAATTCAACTAATAGGAGGAGTTATTGTTATGGCAAAGACGTATCGCATTGCAATTATCGGCTGCGGGGGCATCGCTAACGGCAAACATATGCCTTCCCTGTCCAGACTTAAGAACATTGAAATGGTCGCTTTCTGTGACATCATCGAAGAACGCGCAATCGAAGCGAAAGAGAAATTCGGCTCCGAAGACGCGAAAGTATACACAGACTACACAGAGCTGCTGAAAGACAGCACAATCGACATCGTGCATGTATGTACTCCGAACGACTCCCATGCGGAAATCACGATTGCTGCGCTGGAAAGCGACAAGCACGTTATGAGTGAGAAGCCGATGGCGAAGAAAGCGGAAGATGCCCTTCGCATGATGGAAACTGCTGAGCGCACAGGCAAAAAGCTTACGGTAGGATACAACAACCGTTTCCGCCCAGACAGCCTGCATCTGAAGAAAGTATGCGAAGAGGGTACTCTTGGTGAAGTGTACTATGCGAAGGCTCATGCGATTCGCCGTCGTGCAGTGCCTACATGGGGCGTGTTCTTGGACGAAGAGAAGCAAGGCGGCGGACCGCTTATCGATATCGGTACACACGCGCTTGACTTGACATTGTGGATGATGGACAACTACGAGCCTAAAGTGGTTCTGGGTACCTCATTCCACAAGCTCGGCAAGAAAGAGAATGCAGCGAATGCTTGGGGACCATGGGATCCTGAGAAGTTTACAGTAGAAGATTCCGCATTCGGTATGATTGTGATGAAGAACGGCGCTACGATTGTATTGGAGTCCAGCTGGGCGTTGAATACAACACAAGTGCATGAAGCTAAATGTACGCTATGCGGTACTGAAGGCGGAGCTGATATGCTCAACGGTCTGTCGATTAACGGCGAGCATCACAGCCGCTTGTATGAGCAGAAGGTTGAATTGACGTCTGGCGGCGTTGCATTCTTCGACGGACAAACGGAACGTGAATCCGATGTTGAGATGCGCTTGTGGATTGAAGCGATCGATCAAGATAAAGATCCTGTCGTAACTCCTAAGCAAGCTTATGTCGTATCTCAATTGCTCGAAGCAATCTATGAGTCTGCTGAAACAGGCAAAGCTATTTACTTCGAATAATTGCTGTACTAGGTAGAGGAGGTTCTCAACGTGAAACTAGGTGTATTCACTGTACTATATGGAAATTTATCGCTTGAAGAAGCACTTGATACAATCGCAGCCAAAGGCGTTGAAGCTGTTGAGTTCGGCTGCGGCGGCTATCCTGGCCCAGCGCACTGCAACCCGCATGAGCTGCTTGCAGATGAAGCTAAGCTGCAAGCATTCAAGGATGCGATTGATTCACGCAATCTGACGATTAGCGCATTGAGCTGTCACGGCAACGCCTTGCATCCGCAGAAGGAGATCGCGAAGTCGTTCCATGATGACTTCATGGCTACTCTCGACTTGGCTGCTAAGCTTGGCGTGCCTGTTGTGAATGGCTTCTCGGGCTGCCCGGGAGATCATGAAGGCGCGAAGTATCCGAACTGGCCGGTTGCTCCTTGGCCGAACGATTACCGTGAAGTATTCGAATGGCAGTGGTCGGAGAAAGTGATTCCTTACTGGAAGGAAGTCGGCAAGTACGCTGCAGACCGCGGCATCAAGATCGGTCTGGAGCTCCACGGCGGATTCTCCGTTCACTCGCCAGGTACATTGTTGAAGCTGCGTGAAGCTGTAGGCGACGTGATCGGTGCGAACCTTGACCCTAGCCACATGTGGTGGCAAGGAATTGATCCGGTTCAAGCGATCCGTATTCTTGGCCGCGCAGGTGCGCTGCACCATTTCCATGCGAAGGATACAACGATCGATCCGATCAATGTCAATATGCATGGTATTACAGACATGCAGCCGTACACGAATATGCTGGACCGCGCATGGCAGTTCCGCACTGTTGGATACGGCCACGACGCGAAGACATGGGCTGATATCATAAGCGAGCTGCGCCTCGTAGGTTATGACTATGTCATCAGCATTGAGCATGAAGATGGCTTGATGTCGGTAGATGAAGGCTTCACGAAAGCGGTCAACGCACTGCAGCCTATCTTAATGAAGGAACCGCTTGGCGAGATGTGGTGGGTATAACCCTTCATCTGCTAACTGGCTACGATATTGGTTTAAATAAAGGAGATATACAATCATGACTCAACCTTTGACAGTGACCGTTTGGAATGAATACCAACATGAGAAGAAGAATCCAGTAGTAGCAGACATCTATCCAAAGGGTATTCACGGTGCGATAGGAGAGCCGCTCGAAGGCGACTACCGCGTTCAGTACGCTACTCTTGATATGCCTGAGAATGGCTTGACGGAACAGGTGTTGAATGACACTGACGTTCTCATCTGGTGGGGACATATGGCGCATGATCAAGTGGATGATGCTGTAGTCGAGCGCGTATACAATCGTGTACTTCATGGCATGGGGCTGATCGTGCTGCACTCCGGTCACTTCTCGAAAATATTCAAGAAGCTGATGGGCACATCCTGTGACCTGAAATGGCGCGAAGCGAACGATAAGGAGCGTCTATGGGTTGTGACGCCAGGGCATCCGATCGCGGAAGGAATCGGTGAATACATCGAGCTTCCTGCTGAGGAAATGTACGGTGAGCACTTCGACATCCCGCAGCCGGAAGAGCTCGTATTCGTGAGCTGGTTCTCTGGCGGCGAAGTATTCCGCAGCGGCTGTACGTACAAGCGCGGCATGGGCAAGGTATTCTATTTCCGCCCAGGTCATGAGACGTATCCGACGTATCATAATGAACAGATTCAACGCGTTATTCGCAATGCGGTGGAATGGGCTAAGCCGTCTACAAGAAAGTATCCGGCTTACGGACATTCTCAGCCGCTTGAACAAGCATAAGAGCCAGACAAATAAGAAGGCAGTGTTGGAGATGGTCTCCACCTGCCTTCTTGTTTTATAGTTGGAGCATTCGTAGAAGAAGCCGGCGGAGACGATGCAACCGACGGCATGACGCTAATCACCCTGCAATAGAGGGTGACAAGTTGCTGCTATGAGTTTCACTGGAGAACCGATTAGTCGGAATAGAGCTGGGTGAAGAAGCTTTCTGGACCCGTACGTGTGACGCCCTTGCGATTAACGAGCAGGAATACGGTGTATACAATCTCCGGTGCAAACGGCACGTCGAAATCAGCGCCAGAAAAGGCCAGTATAAGCGGGCATTCGCCGCTGTCTGAAACCGTTGTGGAAAGCTTCAGTACAACCGGATCTGTAGCCATCGTTCCGCGCACAATGGTTATCGTGACATTGGTATTTGGACGTGTAATTTCCAATGCGATCATACCTGTCATCGTTGCGCGAATCACCCCGACTGCACCAGCCGCATCCAGTCCGACTTGTGCAAACAGCGTCTGCGTATCTCTCTCTACTGGAATATTAATGTTATTTTCGGAAGCATTCTGCGATGTTCGTGCATCTAATAATCTCGCCATCAGTGAACCTCCTTTTCTTATGGTTAGATTATATGTATGACATTTAACAGTGAAGTGATTGGATGATTGAAAGCTATTGCAGGCAGGCGTCCATTTTCAATAGGAATCGGGCTTGAGTCTTTGGAAATTAGCGGTTTCGCTGTCGCTATGTTCGTTCAATAGGATCGCATCGCAGCGCAGGATCGTGTATGCTGGATAATAGGAACATAATTACAAGATAAGGATGAGTACACATGCCATCGGAAGGACGGGATCGAGCTGCGATTGACAGCGGAATAGAGCATGCTGGTAGGATTCTATTAGAAGGAGAGAACTGGTCTGTTACGGAATGGGAGTATGATTCAACAGCGGGGGCAATCTGGCAGATTCGAATTCCGGTTCCCTATTCTTTGCGGTGGGTGAACGCCTATATGCTGCTTGACGGAGAGCAGTGGACAGTGATTGACCCAGGGTTGAACACCCCGACTGCGCGAGCGGTATGGGAGCATATTATACGTGAAATGAACATTCAAGTTCAGCGGATTGGACGTATCGTGCTTACTCACTATCACCCGGATCATATGGGGCTCGCCGGCTGGTTTCAGGAGCAGACGGGAGCAGTCGTGCTGCTGTCAGAGGAAGGCTATCGTCACGCGCTCATGCTGTGGGGCCCTGATAACGATATGACAGAGGCCTTGATTCAATTATTCCAGGAACAAGGTTTTCCTCCCGAAATGACCGAGCAGCTTGAGAACCATATGGACAGCTTCATGGAGCAGGTTCATCCACTGCCTGAAGTTACATACGTGCGTGATGGCGAAGAGCTAATGATGGGTGGGCGAAAATGGACAGCCATTGAGACTTCAGGACATGCTGCGGGACATATCAGCTTCTATGATGCGGAGCATCGCGTGCTGCTCGCTGGTGATCATGTTCTGCCGCAGATTACGCCGAATGTCAGCCTGCTGCCGAATAGTGAGCCTGAACCGCTGCAGCAGTATTTGGCGGGATTGGATCGGCTGGCAGAGCTTCCAGCAGCGCTTGTGCTGCCGGGGCATCGACATCCTTTCCGTCATGCGGCCAGCAGAATTGAATACTTGAAGCTCCATCATGAGGAACGGTTGGCGCAGTGGCTGCTGTGGCTTACGGAAGCGCCAATGACAGCATACGAGATATGCTTGCGCGCCTTCGGATCGGTAGGCAAGCTGACCGTGCATCAATTCCGATTCGCAATGGGGGAAACGCTTGCCCATCTGAGAGAACTGGAGCGCCGCGGACAGGCGGCAGCCGTGAAGACAGATGGCAGCGATAATAGCGATGGCTGCGTACACTGGCACGCGCTTTAACACTAACCTTCTATAATCATTTATCAAGAATAAAACAAGCTGCTTCCTGTTTGTGCAGAGAGCAGCTTGTAGTTCTTCTTCATTAGTTCTTGGATTGCTCCTGTGCTTTTGCGATCTGGCGCATCTTCTCCATATCTTCTTCTCGCTCCGCCTGCTTGCGGTGAGCGATACGGCTGCTCGCAGCCGCTGCGATCGCACCGACAATATCGTCCAGGAATGTATGTATCTGACCGTCGTGCTTATCGTTAAGACGTTCCAGGATACCGGGCTTCAACTTGTCAACGTATCCGAAGTTCGTGAAGCCGATGCTGCCGTACACGTTCACAATCGAGAACGCCAGCACTTCATCCACACCGTACAGCCCTTCATCGTTTTCCACCATTTCCTGAAGTGCAGGCATGAGCTTGCCTTCCTCCGCAAGAAGATCGAGCTGGATGCCGGTCAGCACCGCATTCTGTACTTCGCGCTTCATAAGCACCTGATCAATGTTGTAGCGGCAGTATTCAAGCGTGAGCTCAGGATAATATTTCTGTTGCAGGAACAGCACTAGTTCTGCGATATCGTCTAATGAAACCCCGCGCTTCTGCAGCCATTCACGCGTCGCTTCCTCTACTTTTTCACTATTCAAGCTGTAAGGTTTATTCTGCTCAGGGACATAATCAGCAGGCTGCAAATGCGCGTCTTGCGTCAAATTGTTGTCTTCGTGTTTAGGAGTCATTTCGGTCACCTCTATAGATTGGTTTATAAACCCATTGAGCATACTTCTTTAGCATGCCTGTTTTACGCCAAAATTGCAAATGCTTGTCATGTTTCGGACAACCTTCTCGTATATATAGGACAAACATGCGATATTCAAGCCTAGAGCACATGCAGGTTTGAACGCGTGCATCCAAATTCCGATATTCAAGGAGGTTCAAGTTCCGAATGAATCATTCATCGCACTCTGTATCCCGTACCCAAAAGCTCCGCTATGGAGCAGCCGCCTGCATGCTTGCCTTATCGATGGGTCTAGCCGCTTGTGGAGGTGACAGCGCCATTGACGCCCCTCCTACCGATGTTGAATCTGAGATGCTGCGCGCAGTTGAAGATAATTCCGCAGGTGTATCAGGGACAAGTCTGATTCATGATCAAACGGCAGATACAAACATGACGGTATATCTGAAAGACCAAAACGGCTATCTAGCGCCGGTGTCTTACAAGCTGGAAGCAAAAGATAATGTATCCCTAGCGAAAGCGGGACTTGATCTTCTGGTAGAAGGCAGTCCGAATGCGGCTAAGCTTCCACAAGGCTTTAGCGGCACTTTACCGAAGGGAACTTCAGTGAAGCAAGTTACGATCGATCCTGAGCAGAAGCTGGCAGTGGTTGAATTTTCAGGACAATTCAAACAATATTCGGCTGAGCAGGAACGCCGCATTCTCGAGTCTATAACGTGGACGCTGACTTCGATGAAGGATGTGCAGCAGGTGCAGCTCTGGATGGACTCACAGAAGCTCACTGAAATGCCTGTGGGCGGAATTCCGCTTGACTCGAACCTGAATCGCAGCTTCGGTATTAACTTAGAGATCGCAGACGAAGTCAGTTATATGAACTCGATGCCTGTTATGGTTTATTTTACTTCGTTAACAATGGATGGCAAACCGTACTATATCCCGGTCACACGTCTCGTCGATCCATCCGATGATCTGGCAAAGACAGCGCTTGAACAGATTATCGAAGGTCCGCAGGATAAGAAGGCGATGTCCATGGTTGCAACAGAGGGAACCCAGATTAAGCATGTTGAGCGCAATGGCGACACGATTACCGTCGATCTCAGCGACAATATGTTTGGGCAGGGCGATAAGATTCCTTCTGACTTGTTAAAATCAGTTGTACTTACATTAACCGAGCTGCCGGATGTGTCTAAAGTGCAGATTACGATGAACGGAATGAAGGATATTATCGGTACAGACGACAAAGACTATTCGCAGCCTGTAACAAGACCATCGGTGAATCAGGCGAGCAAAGGCTAAAGTTGAAAAATACGCAGTGATTTAAGGTGCCAAGATGCTTTTCCTTATGGAATTTGGTAGAATAGGGGATGTTACTTGAAATGAATCGAAACACTACGTGGGAAGCGTAGCATCCCCGCACAGAGTATGGAGCAATGTAGGAGGCACTTGAATGAGAAGCAATGGACGCAGAGCAGAGGACACCCGCCCAATCAC
Source organism: Paenibacillus sp. EB106-04-04-XG159 (assembly GCF_058791835.1). Lineage (NCBI taxonomy): Bacteria > Bacillati > Bacillota > Bacilli > Caryophanales > Paenibacillaceae > Paenibacillus > Paenibacillus sp. EB106-04-04-XG159. The sequence goes on from NZ_JBYTDY010000004.1 coordinate 234,435, forward strand.
AATTCGCACGGAAACAAACAAATACGCGGAAGGTTCCGTGTTTATTGAAGTAGGCGACACGAAAGTGCTGTGTACGGCTACAGTAGACGAGAAGGTTCCACCTTTTATGAAAGGCCAAGGCAAGGGCTGGATAACGGCAGAGTATTCGATGCTGCCGCGCGCAACGCATGTACGAAACCAGCGTGAATCTGCACGAGGCAAGCTGACTGGCCGCACAATGGAGATTCAACGCTTAATCGGTCGAGCACTGCGCTCAGTCGTCGATCTTCATGCCCTTGGCGAGCGCACGATCACATTGGATTGCGACGTCATCCAAGCAGATGGCGGAACGCGGACAACATCGATTACAGGCGCGTTTGTTGCTATGGCGATAGCAGTACATAAGATTGCAGAACAGCATCATCTATCAAAATTTCCAATTACCGACTTCCTTGCATCATTAAGTGTAGGCATCATCCAAGGACGCCCATTGTGCGACCTTAATTACGATGAGGATTCGTCCGCTAAGGTTGACATGAATGTCGTCATGACAGGAAGCCGGAAGTTCGTAGAAGTTCAAGGTACAGGCGAAGAAAGCCCGTTTTCCCGTGAAGAACTGAATCAGCTGCTTGAGCTGGCTGAGAACGGCATCATGCAAGTGATTGAACAGCAGAAAGCGGTTCTTGGTCCGATTGCAGACAAGATCGCCGCTCGCGCTGCAAGCCTGAGCAAGGAGGGCTGATACGCAGTGCCGATCATGGGAGATACGATCATTGTAGCGACGAGAAACGCAGGCAAGCTCCGTGAGTTTGCCTATGCGTTTTCTTCGCTTGGTTTGAAAGTGAAGAGCCTAGCCGATTATCCTGCTATTCCTGATGTTGTAGAGGATGGGGAAACCTTTCTGGAGAATGCGCTGAAGAAGGCTAAGACGGTTGCTGAATCGCTGCAGATGCCCGTTCTGGCGGATGATTCAGGGCTATGTGTGGATCGGCTAAATGGAGAACCTGGAGTATATTCCGCACGCTATGCGGGTGAGCACGGCAATGACGAGGCAAACAACGCTAAGCTGCTTGCATCACTTCATGCGCTGCCTGCATGCGATACGGCTTGCCAGGACGAGAATAAGATGCAGGAGCAGCAGAATCTGCTGAGTCCAGCACAATTCGTATGCGCATTGGTGCTGTACGATCCGTTAAAAAAGCGGGCCTATGAAGCATTGGGCACGGTTGATGGGCAGATTATTGATCAACCGCGCGGCAACAATGGATTCGGTTATGATCCGTTGTTCTATGTGCCGTCATATGATCGCACGATGGCGGAGCTTACTCCGGAGGAGAAGCAGCGGATTAGCCATCGCGGCGAAGCGCTTCGTCTGTTGACTCAGCGTCTGTCCATCTTGTAATTTACGTGCAATTCACTTGCAAATCGCTTGTTAATCCCAAGTAATCTGATTAATTTATTTGGGTATGGACATTTTTGGTATAATGAAGTACATTTATGAGAGTAGAACAGACACCTTCACAAGATCATCTTGTAGAGGTGTCTTTTTCAAAATTACTATACTTATACACTAGTGGAATCATTGGGATTGGAGGCCGAATTTATGAGTGACAACACGCAATACCGCTTAGAAACATTGGCTATTCATGCTGGACAAGAAGTAGATCCGACCACACTGTCTCGCGCAGTGCCGTTGTATCAAACGACTTCTTACGCTTTCCGCGACGCAGATCATGCTGCGGACTTGTTTGCACTGAAGGAATTCGGCAATATTTATACGCGTCTGATGAATCCAACGACTGATGTGCTTGAGAAGCGTGTAGCGGCTCTTGAAGGAGGCGCGGCAGCACTTGCGACGGCGTCCGGTCAAGCGGCGATAACGTATGCCATCTTGAACATCGCGGGAGCTGGAGACGAGATTGTATCCGCGGCTTCCTTATATGGCGGAACCTACAATCTGTTCTCTATGACTTTAGCGAAGCTGGGAATTAAGGTTCATTTCGTAGATCCGACAGACCCTGAGAACTTCCGCAAGAAGATCACGCCGAAGACAAAGGCGTTGTACGCGGAAACAGTGGGCAATCCCAAGGGAGATGTGCTGGATATTGAAGCTGTTGCGGCGATTGCGCATGAGCATGGTATCCCTCTTATCGTTGACAATACATTCCCGAGCCCGTACTTGCTGCGTCCGATTGAGCACGGCGCTGACATCGTAGTGCATTCGGCAACGAAGTTTATCGGCGGACACGGTACTTCCATCGGAGGTATTATCGTGGATGGCGGTAAGTTCGATTGGGCTGCAAGCGGGAAGTTCCCAGGCCTGACCGAGCCGGATCCTAGCTATCACGGTGTAGTCTATACCGAAGCAGTAGGTCCTATCGCTTATATCATTAAAGCTCGAGTGCAGCTGTTGCGCGATATGGGAGCGGCGTTGTCGCCGTTTAATGCGTTCATGCTCATTCAAGGCTTGGAGACACTCCACCTGCGCATGGAGCGCCACAGCGAGAACGCGCAGAAGGTGGCGGAGTTCCTCGATAAGCATGACGGTGTTGAGTCTGTCAGCTATTGCGGACTTCCGAACCATCCGTCTTATGCGCTGGCTGAGAAGTATTTGCCGAACGGCAAAGGCGCTATTATGACGTTCGAGATCAAGGGCGGCGTTGAAGCAGGCCGCAAGGTGATCGAGAACGTGAAGCTGTTCTCTCACCTGGCGAATGTTGGCGATTCGAAGTCACTGATCATTCATCCAGCGAGCACGACGCACCAGCAGCTAAGTCCGGAAGAGCAGATTGCTGCAGGCGTTGGACCGGGTATGATTCGTTTGTCCATCGGAACGGAATCCATCCAGGATATCATTGCGGATCTTGACCAAGCGATTCGAGCAAGTCAGGTATAATCTAATTTATATATGGCGAAGGCCGCCCTATAGCAGCTGCGAAAGCGCTGTAAGGGGCGGCCTTTCTCTTTGCTTCGCAGCTTGCATGCCTTCGGCAAGCTCTTTCTCACGTCCAGCTTGAGAAGTGCTGCGCGGCTCGAACAGAGTCTGGCGTGAGAGCGGAGCCCCGCGTGCGAGTTAACGGGGAATAACCCCGTTACGGAGTGAGAAACGAGCATGAGATGCGCGATAACGGGGTAAAACCGTGTAACGGAAGCGAATCCGCAGGTGAACGGAGTCCCGCGTGTGAGTTAACGGGGAATAACCCCGTTACGGAGTGAGAAACGAGCATGAGATGCGCGATAACGTGGTAAAACCGTGTTACGGAAACGAATTCGCATGCTGGCGGAGCCCCGCGTGCGAGCTAACGGGGAATAACCCCGTTACGGAGTGAGAAGCGGGCATAAGATGCGAGATAACGTGGTAAAACCGTGTTACGGAAGCGAATCAGCATGCGAACGGAGTCCCGCGGGTGAGTTAACGGGTAATAACCCCGTTACGGAGTGTGGAGCAAGCATGAGTATGCGCGATAACGGGGTAAAACCGAGTTACGGAAGCGAATCTGCATCATGATGTTTATAATCCTATTAGATATCTATAAGGAAGTCATCACGATGAAAAAAATATATGATCGATGCAGATCTCCATATTTGGAGCGAGCAATCAGCTAATTCATCCGATCTTAAGCTGGGATCTTGTTCAGAGGACATCTGGACCATGGACTCTTGGCTAGTGGCTTATGGGCTGAAGCTTCATTACACAACATGATGCCGTTCGGCTAATTCAACTATGAGATTTGGGAGGACAGAAATGATGACAACTAACGGAAAACAATGGAAGATATTTGCGATCCAACATTCGCATACAGATGTAGGCTACACGGAAAGACAGGAAAAGATTCAGCAGTACCATGTGGACTATATCCGCCAAGCATTGCGTATTTTCCAAGAGATTGAAGCTGGTCGTCGACCGGATTGGAAGGGCTATAAGTGGGTATGTGAAACGTTCTGGCCTGTTGAATCCTTCTTGCAGAAGGCGAGTGAAGAGGAAAAGGCACAGTTAAAGGCTGCATTTCAACGCGGCGATATGGGCTTGTCTGGTACTTATCTTAACTTTGGCGAGCTCATCAGCAAGGAAATGCTTGAAGCCGTGATTCAACGAATTACAGCATATGGCGACAGCATCCAGGTACCGGTTCGTTCTGCGATGACTGCAGACATTACAGGCTTTGGCTGGGGCTACGGACAAGTATTAGCAGACGCAGGCATCCAAAACTTTTTCACCTGTATACACACTCATCACTCGATGTTCCCATTGTGGAAAAAGCAGCAGCCATTTTGGTGGGAGACTCCAAATGGGGATCACCTCTTAGTCTGGAATGGTGAGCATTATATGTTCGGTAATGACTTAGGCTTGATGCCAGGCTTGGGAGGATCGTATACGATCAAGGATGAGCTGGACGCAAGCAAAGGCGTTACCTTTGAAATAGCAGAAGTAAGGATTAAGCGTTACCTCAAGCGATTGACTGAGGATGGCTATGAATTCCCGTTTGTACCTGTTATGCTGTCGGGATTGCCAACGGATAATGGATCACCGAATGCGCAGATGATGGAGTTCGTCAATGCATGGAACGAGAAGTATGGCGATGACATATGCATTGTGCCAGCTACACTGGACGATTTCTTTGCAGAGCTTCGTCAATATGCGGAGCATCACCCAGATGCGATTGCTGTGCATCGCGGTGACTGGCCTGACTGGTGGACAGACGGTGCATGCTCAACGCCTATGCATGTGCAGATATTCCGTGAAGCGCAACGCGTGTATCACAAGGTGAAGTGCTTGGATCCGGAGCATCAAATCGTCTCAGAGGCGCGAATCCGTGACATCGAATATGAGCTGGCACTATTTGCTGAGCACACATGGGGCTACCATTCCTCCGTGAGCGAGCCATGGAATCCGTTCGTCCAGGAGCTTGGCGTGCGGAAGGAAGCCTACGCGGCTAATGCGAGCAGACTAGCGCATACTGCACTCTATGATATTCTGGAAGCAAAAGGAGATGCGTTGCTGTCTCCAGACCGCCCGATGCAGTTCAAGGTTCATAATCCATTTGAAATAGAACAGAATGAGGTTGCTCATCTGATCATGGAATCTTGGCACTATGACTTGATCAAAAATGGATTTGAAGTAATTGATGAGCAGAATCAGACCGTATATCCATCACAGATGGCAATTGTCTCACGCGGAGTTGTCGTGAGTGTGCCGCTGGTGCTGCAGCCAAAAGAGGAACGGGTATTGAAGATTCAGCCGGTGAGCGAGGTACCAGTGAAGACTGCGTTCCGCAATGACTATGTAGGCTCTGATCGGATGAGTGATATGCTGGGACCAGAAGAGCAAACGATGCTTGTAACACCTGTCTATCTTGAAACTCCTTATGTCCGTATTGAGTGGAAGAAGGGGCAAGGGATCACAAGTTGGGTCGATAAGCAAAGCAATCGTGATCTGCTGCGCGAGGATCGGAATCACGACGCCTTTACACCGGTATATGATGTCACGAAGGCGAATGGTTTATCGGACATGAACGAGGTTCGTCGCAAGATGGGACGCAATCGTAAAGGAGCCGATGCGCAGATTTCGGTAGGAAAGCTCACGAATGCAGCTGTTGTCGAACAGGGAGCCGTATATGGCAAGGTTCAGCTGACATATGAAGTAGACGGCTGCAGCCATTATTCGCTTCTGATCACAGCGTATGCGGATCGACCTCGAGTTGATGTTGCGGTACGACTGCATAAGGACAGCGTCTGGGATCCTGAGAACCTGTACGTATCACTGCCGTTTGGCAATCCGATTGCAGTAGATCATCCTCAATTGTGGGTCGATAAGGCCGGTGCGCTGGTCCGTCCGCGTATAGATCAACTCGACGGCTCATTGGCGGATTATTATTGTGCTGGTGAAGGGGTTGCTTACGTGGGTGAGTCGGAAGGTATCGTCATTGCCTTGCCGGATACACCATTGATTCAGCTGGGATCTTTAGCGTATGAGTCCCGTTTGCTGAGCGGTCATGCTAAGCTGGCATCAGATCCAGCACATCTGTATTCCTGGCCAATGAACAACTACTGGGAAACGAACTTTGCGCCAACTTTAGGAGGCTTCTATGAATTCCGCTATAATGTAGCTTGGGGCGAGGCTTATCACACACCAGAGAAAGCAATTGAAGCTTGCGAAAGTATGAATGCAGGAATACTAGCGTGGAGAACACGATGATATCACGAATTCGGGATATCGTACATGCACCCATATGACTCATAAAGAACAGAGCCGCTCATATTCAGCGGCTCTTTCTTATGCATGAATGCCTATTTCACAGAATGACTTGAACCTTGTAGGTGCGCAGCCAATAATCAACCTGCAGCAGGTAGGCGAACAGCTGCGGACCGGACATGAGCTGGCCGAACCAAGGCAGGTGGGAGCTGGCTTCCTCGGAAGCCGCAATCTCGCGAATTCGATCCGCGTTAATGAAGGTGTGAAGCGGGGAGCTGGAATCGCTGAGCCGTTCCAGCGCAAGCGTTCTCACCGCATGCAGATAGCTCGGATTATGCGTTTTCGGATAAGGGCTCTTCTTGCGGTACAACACATCATCTGGCAGTATGCCTTCCAATGCTTTGCGCAAGATGCCCTTTTCACGACCGCCGTAGGTCTTAATCTCCCATGGAATGTTATAGACATATTCCACAAGCCGATGATCCGTATATGGTACGCGCACTTCGAGGCCAGACCCCATGCTCATGCGGTCTTTGCGATCCAGCAGAGTAGGCATGAAGCGCGTAATATTCAGGTAGGACATCACACGCATGCGCGCGGCGGCATGATCCTCTCCCGGGAGCTTAGGGACTTCATTCAGCGCTTCCGTATATCGATCCGCGACGTATTGCTCCCCCTTGATACACTCGGCTATTTCGGGCTTTAGCAGGCTTAAGCGGAGCTTCGTTGCGAGCGCCCAAGGAAATGTATTGGCGTTCAAGGCATCTTCGCGATGAAACCATGGGTATCCGCCGAATACTTCATCCGCCGCTTCGCCGGACAATGCAACGGTTGCGCCTTCCTTGATCTGACGGCAGAACAAGTACAACGAGCTGTCGATATCTGTCATGCCTGGCATATCGCGAACCTGAACCGCGTGTTCCAATGCTGCGATCAGCTCAGGAGTATCGAATTTGACCCAATGATGGTTCGTATTCAACTCTTCCACCATACGGCGAATCCAAGGCTCATCCGCATTAGGCTGAAAAGCATGCGCTTTGAAAAAGAGATCATTGTCTACATAATCAATCGAATAGGTGTCAATTCGCCCCATGCCTCTTCTGTTGTAGGACTGTACAGTCAGCGCGGTTAAGGCGCTTGAATCAAGTCCGCCTGACAGCAAGGTACAGACGGGCACATCAGAGATGAGCTGTCTTTCCACCGTATCAATGAGCAGCTCACGCACCGCGCGTGCGGTTTCTTCCGCATCGTGCTCGTGCTCGATGCTGCGCAATTGCCAGTAAGCTGCTATATGCTTGCCATCGCGATCGAATGTCAGCGTATGCCCAGCTCTTAACTCACACATCGATTTGTAAACTCCATGCCCTGGTGTGCGCGCAGGTCCGACGAGAAAGATCTCCGCAATCCCTTCCGCTCCGATCTCAGGACGAACGTCAGGGTGCTGCAGCAGGGACTTAGGCTCTGAACCAAAGGCCAGCCAGCCGCTGCCCTCACTGTAGAAGAGCGGCTTCACTCCGAGCCGATCACGCGCCATAAACAGCTTCTGTTCCCGCTCATCCCATATGGCGAACGCAAATATGCCATTAAAGCGCTCTACACAATGCTCTTTCCAATGAATATAGGCATTCAGCAGCACTTCCGTATCGCAATTCGTTAAGAAGGTATACCCGTGGCTCGCCAGCTCCGCTCGGAGCTCGATAAAATTGTATAATTCTCCGTTATAAACGATGGAATATAATCCACTCTCATGTTGACGGATCATAGGCTGAGCACCGTTCTCAGGGTCGATTACCGATAATCTTCGGTGGCCAAACGCGCATGGACCGGCAATCCAGGTACCTCTGGCATCCGGTCCTCGAGCTGTTAAAGTTTCGGTCATTTGCTCCAAGACGATTGTATGTTGGGTGAGGTCCCGATTCCAATCAATCCATCCAGTAATTCCACACATGTGCTGTTCATCCTCTCCGTTCCGTAACTTCCCAGAAGACCAATGAACCGGTTTGCCGGCAAATCAAGATAATAACATGGGTATGCAGAAATCGGCATAAGATGTATGTCCATCGGGAGATGCTATGAAAAAAGGAGTGTTGCCATGGATTACAGGAAATATTATGTTTCGGTGCATCACCGGACTATATTGCCGGAGCCGTCAGAAGGCGTTGATCTGGAAATTGAGGCGACAGAAGCTCAGGTCGATCAGCTGTACAAGCTGATGGGTCAAGTGGCGGACGAGGAGTCGGATGCCATGTTCGAGCACTTTATGCTCTTCACGAAGGAAACGAACGACCAGCTTAATCAACAATATGAGCGTCGTCTACATGAATTGTATCGAGAGCTGTATCGGCTGGGAACTGCCAATACAAGAGCGTTTATTGAACATCATATAGGGGGAAGCTAATCATGCTTGAGATTCAGCAAGCTTTTTATCGCGGGAAGGCGGACTTGAATGGACGCGTCTGCGCTTCTGTTGAAGTGGTGCCATTGCAGCCAGAATACGGTCATCTGATTGCCTATATAGCTCCTATCCAGAGCGGAGGGTTTGAGGTTGTAAAGATCACACAGAACCAAGGGGATGCGCCGGAGGGTTGGTATACTTATTCGTTGTCGCAAACGGTAATCCCAGGATCGAGTGAGATGTTTGTGGATCATCAGGCTTTTGGGATGGACTGGAATGCGCAGTCGCATTTTCTGGACAATCTATTGTCCTGCAATGAGGTGCGCAGCGAGCTGGAGCAGCAGTTCGGGCAGTAGGCGTAAAGAAGTAGAGTCAGATGAGCAGCAGCATAAAGCATCATGAAAGTACAGTTTTTATGGAATTGAAATGAACTCGAAGTGAACCCAATGAAGGAGGGCTTTACATGACAGAACAATTCAAGTCTAATAAAGGCAACAAATACGTCCATCAACGCAAACATGCGGAGGCTGTACTCGCGAAAAACCTGAAGCATCCCGGTGCTAAAAACCATTGGGAGCTGGGCAGAAACAAGTAAGAATGCTGCAAGATGCCCCAGTCCAACAACGTGGCGGGGCATCTTAATGATTATATATGATGGTCCATGAGTGAGTACGATCTCTCGGCCTCACTGCATTTGAACCATCTTTCGTGTCTTCAGCACAATCTTATAGATGCTGTCCCTTGAGAGATGAAACTGATTCATCAATTCGTCAATGGATGCACCTGTTGCGTGGAGCTCGAATATTTGCTGATTACGTCTAGCTAGACTTTCCTTTGTGCCGTTCTGGTCTCCCCAGCCGGCGCGAATATGTCCGCACTCACGCGGTATATAAATTAATTCACTTTGAACGTATTTTTGAATTTCACGCAGCAAACTAGCCGGAAGAATATCCTTTCCGTTTACGTAACCCACCCTGGTTACCTCCTTTGATACCTTTAATGCCTTTCACGTTGGAACATGCGATTTGTTGATTGAAATCGATGAAATTCAACATGCTTACGCCTCCTCTCGAATATTTGAATTATTTGGATAACACATATTACTATGCTACAACGAAATCGTCCCGCAGACAACCGCCTGCGGGATATTTATTTACACTAGGTTAACGGGGCATTGTGAACCTCGTGATAAGTTCTACTTTTGCAAAAATGACCATTCTAGCACATATTATATTGGGGAAAGAAGGCGCCGCGTTGGACGCCTCCTTTCCTTGCATTGGCTTCTCTCTGCTTACGCAGAGATCACCTCATAATGTTTGATCAACGGAACCAACTCCTTTCTACAGGATTAAGCCGGCCGGCTAACTATAGTTAACCATAGCGATTATTGGTAATCAATGGAGAGAACAATTACAAGTATTCTTTACAAAATATTATCGTCGCGGCTCTATAGGCAAAGTAATTGTGCTGATTCATGGAATAATCACAGTTGTCCTTCATATGCTGATCATACAAGTACATGATTGAGGCAATGGCGCCTTGTCGATTGAAAGCGATTACTCGCTCTCAATTGGCTTGGCGTCTTTATGTTTCCAATTCGAATGAGGAACGGAGTTGCATGCGTGTGTTGGATCAACCTATTCGCGCTGTCCCTCTAGCCGTGCGAATTATTCCGAATGTGGACGCGGGACTTGCCAGGCATCTGAATCTGGAAGCATCCGTTCGCAGCTTGGGCCTGATAACATCAAGCATCGACGATGTGGGCTATACCGCTATTGATGAAGCCACGAAACGAGCGGCGGTTGATGTGGTGTATGCCAAGTCCTTTTATGCCGGCTCGGCACATGCGTCTGGTCCGCTGTCTGGAGAGTTTATTGGCATCATTGGCGGCGATAACCCAGCAGAGGTGCAGAGCGGTCTGGATGCGGCAATGGAGGTTATGGAGCGCGGCGCATGCTTCTATTCGCTGAATGAGGATGCGAGCCACGCTTATTACGCCCATGTCATCTCACGGTCAGGGCGATATCTATCCGGAATCGCTGGCGTGCAGGAAGGCGATCCGATTGCTTATCTGATCGCTCCGCCCCTAGAGGCGATTGCCGGGCTGGACGCCGCGCTGAAGGCTGCGGATGTGACGCTGCAAACCTTTTACGGGCCGCCGACAGAAACGAACTTTGCGGGGGGCTTGTTGACCGGAAGCCAATCGGCTTGCACTGCCGCAGCGAAGGCATTCCGCGATAAGGTGAAAGAGATTGCCCAGACACCGCACTCATTGCGATGAAGGATGGAGGGTGTGAGCTATGGCCGGTAAGCAGGAAGCGTTAGGGATGATCGAGACGTGGGGAGTGCCTGCCTTGATTGCGGCCGCTGACGCGGCGGCGAAAGCTTCCGATGTGCAGGTGCAGACCTATGAGAAGGTAGATGCGGGTATCGTGACCATTTATATCGTTGGTGATGTGGCATCCGTGAAAGCCGCAGTGGAAGCTGGCAAAGACGCGGCTGAACGAGTAGGCAAGCTGCTATCAACCCACGTCATCGCGCGGCCTGATGGACAGCTGAGTGAATGGATAAGGGGAAGAGCCTTGTAGGAAGGAGGAGTTATGGTGGACATGGATCCGGATTTACTGTCCATTCAAGAGGTTAGGGAAGCTCTTAAGCGAGCCAAGCAAGCACAAGCAGCGCTTGAAGAGCTCAATCAGGCGCAGATCGATGCCATCATCGACGAGATGGCGCGTGAGGCGTCTTCTCAAGCCGAGGCATTGGCGAAGCTTGCGGTAGAGGAAACAGGGTATGGCAATGTGGCGGATAAGAAGGCGAAGAATGAATTTGTCGCGCGCGACATCTACGAGGCGATACGGCCGCTGCATACGGTAGGCATTATCCACCGCGATGAAGCGCGCAAGGTATGGGAGATTGCGCAGCCAGTCGGGATCATCGCCGGCATCGTACCGTCAACGAATCCGACCTCGACGGTAATGTTTAAGGCGATGATCGCCTTGAAGGCACGCAACGCGATTGTGTTAAGCCCGCACCCGGGGGCGAAGCGCTGCTCGCTGGAAGCGGCGATGCGCATGCAAGCCGCAGCCGAGCGCGCAGGTGCGCCCGCATATGCGGTCCAGTGCTTGACGCAGCCTACGCTCGAAGCGAGCACGGAGCTGATGAAGCACCGTGACACGGACGTGATCCTGGCGACCGGCGGCACGGGAATGGTGAAGGCTGCGTATAGCTCCGGCAAGCCTGCCTATGGCGTAGGCCCCGGCAATGTGCCGGTATACATTCACCGCAGCGCCAATATTGCTCGAGCGGCGGAGCTGATTGTACAGAGCAAGACATTTGACCACGGCACGATATGCGCGTCTGAACAGGCGCTTGTTGTGGATCGAGCTGTTAAGCCAGCGGTTAGAGAGGCGTTAGTGAAGCTCGGCGGCTATGTCTTGTCAGATGAGGAGAAGGAGCGAGTATCCAAGCTGATCCTGCTGAACGGAGGCTTGAATCCGCGAATAGTGGGCAGATCAGCACAGGCTATCGCCGAGATGGCCGGCATCACAATTCCAGCACATACGCGCCTGCTTATCGCGGAGGAGCAGCAGGTTGGCAAGGGGGTTCCATTTTCCATCGAGAAGCTATGTCCGCTGTTGGCACTGTATACGGTAGAGGATGAAATAGAAGGGTGCGAGCTGTGCAAGCAATTGCTTGCGCTTGGCGGATTAGGGCATACACTCGGTATCCATGCGGAGGATATGCAGGTGATCGAAGCCTTTGGGCTGAAGAAGCCCGCTTCGCGAATTGTCGTAAATTCAGGGACGACGTTCGGCGGAATCGGCATGAGTACAGGGATCTTCCCTTCAATGACGCTTGGCTGCGGCTCCTACGGCAATAACATCACTTCGGATAATATCGGTCCACAGCATCTGATGAATATTAAGCGGGTGGCATTCGGGATACGGGATATTCCATCTAGTAAGCCGCAAGAGTCTATGAATCTATCGGAGTCTGGTGGCATCCATGACCTTGAGCGCAATGCGAGATCGATCAGTCGTGAAGAAGTGCTGGCGATTGTAAAAAGAGTGCTAGCAGAAGTGCAGCATTCATAGAATGTGATCAACAGCTCGTACGAATAAAATGAATACGGTTGAGGAGGCGTTGTTATGGCAGGAGAAATGTCTGCACTCGGAATGATCGAAACGAAGGGCTTGATCGGCGCAGTTGAAGCGGCGGATGCAATGGTAAAGGCCGCTAATGTAAAGCTGATCGGCAAGGTGCATGTCGGAGGCGGCTTAGTCACGGTTATGGTGCGGGGAGATGTGGGCGCCGTGAAGGCGGCGACTGATTCAGGAGCTGCGGCGGCAGAGAAGGTAGGGGAATTGCTGTCCGTACACGTTATCCCTCGTCCGCATACGGATATTGAATACATATTGCCTAAGCTCGAAGGGTAGAGGAGAACCGGTATGGGATTCGTGACCGAAACGCAACTCCGCGCGATGCTTGCTAAGGGAATCCCTAATCCGTATCCCTTGGGAGAAGAGGAGAGGCTGACGCCAGCAGCGGCAGACTTTCTTAAATCTAGGGGCATCCGACTGGCGCGCGGTGACGGGGACTCAAGGGGTACAGGAGATTCGAGGAGTTCTAGCGGTTCCGCTGAGCGGCATGTTCCCACAATTCCGGTGGGGGTCTCGAATCGGCATGTGCATCTGTCCCAAGAGCATGTGGAAATGTTATTCGGAGCTGGGCACAAGTTGACGCTTGAGCGAGCCTTGTCGCAGGAAGGGCAATACGCTGCAGCCGAAAAGGTTACGCTGCGGGGGCCTAAGGGAGAGCTGCATAACGTGCGTGTGCTCGGACCCGTGCGTGAGCATAGTCAGGTAGAAATATCCCGAACGGACAGCTTTCAGTTAGGCATTCAGACGCCGCTTCGCTTGTCTGGCGATATTGCACAGACGCCGGGAGTGATGCTGCTGGGTCCTGCGGGTACACTCTGGCTTGAGCGGGGATTGATCATTGCGAAGCGCCATGTTCATATGTCACCGGATGATGCCAAGCTGTTTCAGGTGCAGCAGGGAGACAGAATTCAGCTGCGAACGATTGCGAACGCTTCTAATGGGCGGCCACTCGTTTTCTCGGACGTCATCGTAAGAGTGGATGCGCGTTATAGATTGGATTATCATATCGATCTGGATGAAGCAAATGCGGCATTTCTGTCAACAGGGGATGTCGTGGAGTGGTGTTCATGATAGACGATGGAATGGAAGGGAGCAATGGTTGTGGACTTAGCGAGCACCGTAGAACAGATCGTGCGTGAGCTGCTTCAGAGCCTGCAAGCTGCCGCATCGCCCTCTATTCAAGTGCTGGTTGTGCTAGATGACAGCCGCGCGTCTGAAGCATACATGGATCAATTTGTTGCATTGGAACGAAGCGGCATCCAATATGATCTGCTCGTACTCGATGGGGAAGCATCAGGCTGGCTGGGAACGAAGTGTATTGAATGCACAGGAGCGGGCAAGTGCATTGCTGTTGATGAGCACGCGCCAGCTCCAATCGAGATACCCCATCAATATGATGCGGTGGTCATTCCCGAGCTGGACTTGGACCAAGCGGCGCGTGTCGCCTTCGGCTTGAAGGGAACGATCAAGTCCGAGTTGATTCTAGCGGCTCTCGTTCTAGATAAGCCGGTATTTATAGCCAGTGACGGCAGCGGCTTGAAACGGGCGGATCGCCGGACGCTGAAGACGCTGCAATTACCTGTCGGCTATGACCGCCGATACCGACAGATATTGAAGCAGCTGGAGGAGCTTGGCGTCATGATGGCGGAGATGAATCAGCTCGCGCAGTTGGTGATTCAATTACTCCTGCCATCGGAAGCTGCAAGCGCCCAGTTGGATGCGCAGTACGAATATTCAGGGAAGCTGCTAACCGCTGAGGCGGCGCTGCAAATGGTGCGTCAAGCCGGTTCGTCTGGAGCTGTGATGGTGAAGCAAGGGACGATCATTTCACCGCTCGCAAGAGACGTTCTGCGCGAGCACCGCGCTGAGCTTAGAATCATAGATGAGGTGAACAGCTATGTTTCTAGGTAAGGTGATGGGCAGTGTGTGGGCGACACAGAAGGAAGAAGGCATGGAGAACCTGAAGCTGCTCATTGTGCAGCCAGTGGATTGGGGTCATGAGCCGCAGGGCAGCACCGTTATCGCGGCGGATCGAATTGGCGCGGGGATCGGCGAGAAGGTGATCGTGTCGCGCGGCAATCCAGCGAGAACACTGTTCAGCAACCGCAGTGTGCCGATTGATGCGATTATCGTAGGCATTGTGGATGCTTATGACTTCAATGACGGCCAGTCTGTTCCGAACGAAGGGAGTGAAGCGGATGTCTGAACCGAAGCAACGAGTCGTGCAGGAGTATGTTCCTGGCAAGCAGGTTACCTTGGCTCATGTCATCGCGAATCCAGATCCGCTGCTCTATACGAAGCTGGGGCTGAACGAAGCGGGCGCGATCGGCATTCTGACGCTGACCCCGACGGAAACTTCTATAATAGCCGCGGATATAGCCACGAAGGCAGCCGATGTCGGGCTCGGGTACTTGGACCGCTTCACAGGCTCGCTTGTCATTACAGGCGAAGTGGCCGCAGTGGAGATGGCGATGGAAGCGATCAACAGCTTTCTTGCCCATAAGCTGCACTATACGCCTGCCATGCTCACGAGGTCCTGAGATGGGGAAGCAGATGAATCGAATCATGATCATAGGCTCGGTCGGCGCTGGGAAGTCGTCGCTGATGCACGCGCTATTCGAAGATGAGCGGCCGGCGCGCAAGACGCAGAGTCTGGAATACCGCGAGTGGCTGATCGATACGCCGGGCGAGTACAGCGAGAATCCGCTGTACTATCGCTCGCTGATGGCCACCTCGTTTGAAGCGCGGCTGCTGGTGATCGTGCAGGACTCGACAGTGCGGCGGATGACGCTTCCGCCAAGCTTTGCCAGCGGGTTTCCGATTCCTTCGCTCGGCATTCTGACGAAGATCGATCATCCGCATGCGGATATCGTGCTTGCCGAGCGGCTGCTGCGAGTCGCCCTGCCGCAGGGAGAGCTGTGGCATACATCGTCGCATACCCGGCACAATATTGACCCGCTCCGCGAGCGGCTGTTGTCGTTCATCGAGGATCGCAAATAGGTTCTTGCGGCTAGCTTGCTGCATTAATTAATGGCAGGTAGGCAGTTGTCCCTCCTCGTTGAAACGGACACAGGAGACGCTATTGTGCGTATTTTTGCGTCATTAGGAGTTTAGACGGACACAGAAGCCGTTATTTGCCCGGGAATGGGCGATATCATGCGAGATTCATGCAAATAACGGAACCTCGGTCCGCGAATGAGGATATAATCGCGGTTTTGTCACAAATAAGGGATCGTGTGTCCATTTTCATAGTCGCGCTAGGGATGGAAAGGAGCTCGAGAGGCTCATGTCGGATTCGTCGCTGTATGTCGCTGAGCTCTGTCAGCAATACACCTCGCTTGATCACGAGGATATCGACTACTTGCTGCAAGTGGCGCAGCAGATGCCGCTGATGGCTGACCTCGCGCAAGCGGATGTATTCATCGATTGTCTCAGTCGAGACGGGCATGCCGCTGTTGTAGTCGCATGGGCTCGAACGCGTACGGCGGCGAGCTTGTACTCCAACTCGGTTGTCGGTCAGATGGCATATGCACGGCACGAGCCCGCTGTGCTCTATTGCTTGCTGTCAGGGCAGCACGTCGTCGGCGCTCGCGGATTCTCCCAAGAGGAGAGGGAGATGCAGCAGAATGTAGTTCCTATTCACAACCGCGGCGGGAAGATGATCGGTGCTCTTATTATGGAGCGTGATATCAGCGAGACTGTGGAGCAGGAGAAGAGCATCGCATTGTTGCAGGAGACGGCAGAGCATCTAAGTGAGACGCTGCTTCGCCTGGCTCTGCGCGAGGATCAGGTCACGGGGCTGATGGACGAGGGTATGATCTTGTTTGACCAGAGGCGTCGGATTACGTATACCAATCGGAGAGCCGATGAGTGGCTGGCTAGTCTGGACTATCCTGTTCCCGCTATCGGAGAAACGATCGGGCTGCTGCTCCCTAAGGGCTTGGAAAGCGTAGAGGCGGCTCCAAATCGAATGGCAAGTCACGAGTATGTGAATGGTCAGCATGTGCTGGAAGTAAAGTCGATGCTCTTCTACAGCGAAGGACAACAGGTGGGAGGGCTGCTGCTGCTTCGCGATCTGTCGGCATTAAAAGAGAAAGAAAAAGAGATTGTGATGAAGTCAGCCTTCATTCAAGAGATTCATCATCGTGTCAAAAATAACATTCAGACCCTGTCGGGCATGCTGCGGCTTCAGATCAGGCGCACCATGCATCAGGAGGTCAAGCAGACCTATCATGACATGATACAACGAATGAACAGCATCGCTCTTGTCCATGACATTCTAGCCTGCAAAGGAATGGAGCGGGTAGAGCTGCAGGAGGTTCTGGAGCGGCTGTGTCCCATGCTCTTGAGCTCGCTTACTCATTCGGAGCAGCGTATTCAGTTCAGCATTCAATCCAGTGAGCAGCTGTATCTGGCAACTGAACAGGCGACAACGATCGCGCTGATCGTTACTGAGCTGCTTCAGAACAGCATCGTGCATGGATTTGAAGAGAAGCTGGATGGATCTCCTCATATCAGACTGGAAGTGCGGCGCGATCAGGACATGATCACGCTCGTTGTTGCCGACAACGGCAGAGGGATTCAAGAGTCTGTGAGAGAGGACAGCTCCAGCTCAAACTCCAGCACTAGGATGCATTTCGGCCTTAACTTGGTACGCACATTAATTCAAGGCCAGTTCAATGGAACATTTGAGATCGCAGGTTCAAGCTATGGAACGAGGGCAACGCTTAAGTTCAAACTAGCTGAAGCAGAGGGGATAAAGCTTGGTGAAGGGGAGGCGGTGTAATTGAGCCAAACAGCAGCTGCGCTGAACGTTTACCAACGCAAGAGCTTGATCGTGGATGATGACGCATTGATTCGAATGGATCTGCGGGAAATGCTTCATGAGTATGGCTATGATGTGGTCGCGGAAGCGCGCAGCGGTGAAGAGGCCATCGAGCTCGCGCATCGGCATCAACCGGAGTTTATCTTGATGGATGTGAATATGCCTGGCTGCAGCGGTCTCCAAGCTGCTAAGAGCATACGGAAGCTGAGCGCTTCTTGGTCGAACGGCTCCCCCGCTGTCATTCTGCTTACAGCATATAGTGAGGCTCGGTGGATTGAGGAGGCGAAGCAGGCTGGTGTGACCGCTTATCTCGTGAAGCCCGTATCAGAGGAGAATCTGATTCCAGCGATCGAGGTGGCATGCAATCAGCGAGACATGATGCTCCACATGCATCGGGAAATGGCTGCCCTGCAGCAAACGTTAATGGATCGGAAACGAATTGAGCGAGCCAAGGGATTGCTGATGGAGCAGCAGGGCTTGAATGAGGAACAGGCGTATGAATGGCTGCGGGATCAGAGCATGAATCGACGCATGTCGATGAGGGAGCTGGCTGAGCGCATTATAGATTCCAATACTGTACAGCGTGCATCATCCAGTTCAAGGGATGCTCGCAGAGGGTGATTCCGATGAAGGATCAATGGTTAACGAGCGTAGGGATTGATGTCGGTACGAGTACGACAAAGATGATCATCAGCCGTCTGCGCATCGCGCGCATGTCGAGTCCATTCGCTCTTCCAAGGTACGATATCGTGGAGCGCAAGGTCATGTATGAGAGTCCGATGCTGACGACGCCGCTGCTATCGGAGACACTGATCGATGCGGAGCGCATCGCCGCCTGGCTGCTGGCTCAATACGAGCTCGCTGGTGTCAGACCGCCGGAAGTAAGTACGGGGGCGGTCATATTCACGGGAGAGAGTGCGGGCAAGCAGAATGCGGAGCCGATTCTTCATATGCTGGCGCAGGATTCGGGCGCGTTTGTGGTGGCGGCGGCAGGGAATGACTTAGAGGCGGTGCTTGCCGCCAAAGGATCCGGCGCGCTGCATCATTCGCGCGAGCAGAAGGAAGTGATCGCGAACATCGATATAGGCGGGGGAACGGCAAATATCGCCTGCTGCTATCGAGGCAAAGTGATCCACACCGAGACGTATCATGTAGGCGGGCGATTGATACGCTTGGAGCCTGACGGCACGATCACATATGTATCTTCAGCCTTATCCATGTGGCTTAAGGCTTGTGGTATCCATATTCGTACAGGTGATCAAGTTGAGTATGCCGACCTTGCCGTTCTGGCTGAGTCGTTGAGTCGGAGTCTATTGTCGGCTTTCGCCGGTGAAGCGGATGAACACGCGCGGTTACTGCTAGCGGAAGGTTCGGCTGCTCGTCAACCGAACACTGGGCTACCAGCGTGTCGAAAGCTGATCATCTCCGGCGGCATCGGACAATGGTACTATTATGCGGCTTCTACACCTCGAACGCTAGCGGATGTTGCCGTTTACGGCGACATCGGTCCGCTTCTGGCTTATGCGCTGCGCCGTGAATGTCAACGGCTCGATCTGGAGCTGTTGAAGCCTCTGCAGACTTCACGCGCGACGGTACTCGGCGCAGGCATGCAGAGCACCGAGATTAGCGGCTCGACGGTGTATATCGACGGCGGAATCCTGCCGCTGCGCAATGTGCCCATTGTCGAGCTGGAGCTATCGGACCTGAAGCAGGCGGATGATTGGCGGCGGTTGGCTGAACGTGTGAAACGTCTATTTCAAGAGGGGGCAACGTTGTACGGCGAGACGATTGCACTGGCAGCTAGAGAGACGAAGGGTTCAGCCTTCGGCTGCGCCATTGTTGGCCTTAGAGCCTGCACCTATGCTGAACTGCAGCATTTATCGGAATGCTTGTTACAGGCGTTCAGAAGTTCTCTTCCGCACACGAAGACGATGGTGGTCGTGTGTGAGCGCGATATGGCAAAGGCGCTAGGTCAATTGCTAGTTCTGGCGTGTCAGGGCAATCCATCTGTCATCTGTATCGATCAGATTCGAGTGGAGCATGGCGACTATATGGATCTAGGCTTGCCGGTGAACGGAACGACAATTCCTGTCATCGTCAAGACGTTAGCAATGTAACTGTGATCATAGCTGCGGTTTGTAGAAAGGAGAAGGTTGCCGTTGAAGACCAGAATTACGCTGCTGGGCAAATCTTATCAATTTCGAAGCTTGAAAGAGATTATGGCGAAAGCGAATGAGGAGAAGTCCGGCGACCAGCTCGCGGGCATCGCGGCTCTGGACGCCAGTGAGCGAATGGCGGCTAAGGCAGTGCTGGCGGATGCTACGCTTGCTGATATTCGCAATGAGCCGCTGCTTCCACCAGAGCAGGATGAGGTGTCGCGAATCATCGAGGAGCAGGTCAATGAGAAGATCTATTCGGAGATTCGAAATTGGTCTGTCGCCGAGCTGCGCGAGCATCTATTGCAGCCCAGCACAGGCATGGCGGACATCATTCGCTTAAGCCGCGGCCTTACGAGTGAGATGATTGCCGCAGTTGCGAAGCTGATGAGCAATCTGGATCTGATGCAGGCCGCAGCCAAGATTGAAGTGTTGACGCATTGCAATTATACAGTCGGTCAGAAAGGCGTACTCTCAGGCCGGGCGCAGCCCAATCATCCGACCGATGATCTGAATGGGATTAAAGCAGCGCTGTTCGAGGCGCTCAGCTACGGCATCGGGGATGCGGTTATCGGAATCAATCCTGTCATCGATACGACCGATAGCGTGCGTGAAGTGATGAAGATGACGAAGGAAGTTATGAATAAGTGGGACATTCCGACTCAGAATTGTGTATTGGCGCATGTCACGACCCAGATGCGAGCGATTCGGCAGGGCGCGCCTGCGGATCTTATATTTCAGAGCTTAGCGGGTACGGAAGCGGGCAATCAAGCGTTTGGCATACATGCTGGCTTGCTTGATGAAGCCGATGATTTGATTCGAAGGGAAGGGACTGCCGCTGGGCCTAATCTGTGGTATTTCGAGACAGGGCAGGGTTCGGAATTGTCTGCCGAAGCGCATAGCGGCATCGATCAGGTGACGCTTGAGGCTAGATGCTACGGGCTTGCGCGGCGATATAAGCCATTCCTCGTCAACACGGTTGTCGGGTTTATCGGTCCGGAGTACCTCTATGATAACAAGCAGGTTGTGCGCGCTGGACTTGAGGATCATTTTATGGGGAAAATGCATCTGCTTCCAATGGGCGTGGACGTGTGCTATACGAATCATATGAAGGCGGATCAGAATGACATGGATAATCTGGCCGTACTGTTAGCCGCAGCCGGCGTGAATTATCTGATCGGTGTGGCGATGGCGGATGATTGCATGCTGAACTATCAATCAACAAGCTTTCATGATATTGCAACGGTGCGGGAGCTGTTGGGCTTGCGCCCTGCGCCGGACTTTGAGCGATGGCTTGTAGAGCACGGGATTATGCAGGACGGCAAGCTTACAGCGCTGGCGGGCGATCCAACGATGTTTATGTAGCTCATGCGGCAGGCAGCGGTCTAGTGCGATGGATCCAGCTAGCTATCGCGGAGAGGATGGGTGAAGGTGTCCATGAAAGAACCGATTGCACTGGATTGGCTTGTGGATCAAGTCATGAAGGCGCTCGATGACTATAAGGACCAGCGGACAGAGGAGCAGGTTGAATGGGAAGCAGTGTCGATCGCGAGGGAGTCCAGCGGATATGAACCAGCCGAGATGGAGCAGTCTAAATCCGCGGTATCCAACATCCCCTCACCCAAATGGGAAGAGGGGATACATGAGCTGCTTGCCAGCACACCCGCGCGTATCGGAGTATGGCGTGCTGGAACTCGTCCGCTGACGTCGACGATGCTGGCGCTGCGCAACGCGCATGCGGCGGCGATTGATGCCGTATACAGCGAGGTATCGCCTGATTTCCTCGAGCGGATGAATCTGTTCTCGGTAGAAACGCATTATGAGAATATCGAGACCTTTCTGCGGCGTCCTGATAAGGGACGCAGGCTTACAGAGGAAGGTGTTGCGCTGCTGCAAGCCAAATGCCTCCCGCGCCCGCAGGTGCAAATCGTCGTAGCGGACGGCCTTAGCGCGAATGCGGTTGAGAGCAATCTGGCGGACGTGATGCCTGCGCTGCTGAATTCGCTGAAGGTATACGGGCTGACGAGCGGTACCCCGTTCTTCGTGAAAGGCGGCCGTGTCGGCTGTATGGATCATATTGGCGAGATTCTCCAGCCGGAGGTTCTGGTATTGCTTATCGGAGAGCGTCCTGGGCTCGTATCCTCAGAATCGATGAGCGCTTATATGTGCTATCGGCCGCATGCCGGGACGGTAGAAGCAGACCGAACGGTCATTTCTAATATCCATCGCGGCGGAACTCCGCCTATAGAAGCAGGCGCGCATATGGGCACGATGCTGCACAAGATGCTCGAGCAGCGCGCGAGCGGCGTGAAGCTGGTGATGTAGCATCCTTGTTCATAGCTCATCGGACGGGAGGTGAAAGAATGAACTTATTTCTCGGCATATTATTGGTCGCGTTTACGTGCGTCGTCGCTCTGGTTATCGTAGGAATAGCCAACAGCAACATACGCAAATACGATGAGAACAAGCATGAAAACTTCTTGTCAGACACTCAGAGTTAACCTTAAGAAAAAGGAGAGGTTCCTATGAGCCAAGTGTCAGAACAGCAGCAGCTTGCGGACAAGAAGGATTTGAATCGCTTCGGATATGCCCAGGAGCTACTGCGCAGCATGGGCGGTTTCTCCAACTTTGCGATTTCTTTCTCTATTATTTCGATACTGACAGGCGCAGTATCGCTGTACGGACACGGGCTGCTCTACGGCGGACCGGGTATGATGGGCTTTGGCTGGCCGCTCGTCGCCTTATTCGTCATGCTCATTGCGGCATCCATGGCGGAGCTGGCATCCGCAATCCCAACAGCGGGCGCTCTGTATCATTGGGCATCCCTGCTCGGCAATAAGCGCTGGGGCTGGTACACCGCCTGGATTAACCTGATCGGACAAATCGGTATCGTAGCCGGCATTGACTACTCTGTCTCCTTATTTGCCGATCCACTGCTGGCTTCGGTATTCGGTTACACTTCGAATGATACATCGGTTCTCATTGTGTTCGCGGTAGTCCTGCTCAGTCACGGCATTCTAAACCATGTCGGCATTAAGCTCGTCGCCAAATTCAATGATTTCTCCGCCTGGTACCACATTATTATCGTCGGTGTGCTGGTCGTAAGCTTGGCATTCTTTACAAGCGACGGACTGAAGCCGCTCGAATACATATTCCAAGTAGGGCAAACGTTCTCGGATAAGCCATACGCCTTCGCATTTCTGATCGGATTGCTGCAAGCTCAATGGACCTTTACGGGATACGATGCCTCGGCACACACGATTGAGGAAACAATTAATCCGCGAATTCGCGCGCCATGGGGAATCTTCACCTCGGTAGCTTACTCCTTCGTATTCGGCTTCGTTATGCTTGTATTCGTTACCTTGTCTATTCAAGATGCTCAGGCAGCGGCAAGCTCAAGCAACGCGTTCATCTATGTGATTACGACTGCGCTTGGCGGAACCTTCGGCAAAGTTATTCTATGGCTGGTCACACTTGCAATGTGGTTCTGCGGCTTATCCTCGATTACTTCCTTCTCCAGAATGATGTACGCCTTCTCACGTGATAAGGGTATGCCATTCAGCAAACACTGGGCGGAGGTATCGCGCAAGTACCGTACTCCTGCGAAGGCGATCTGGCTTTCGGTCATCCTGTCCTTTATCCTCGCTGCAATCGACTATGTCATCAAGCTGTTTAATCCGGACAATACGGTAGGGACGATCGTATTCATGACGGCGATCAGCGTCGTTGGCTTGTATGTGGCGTACGGTATACCGCTGCTGCTTCGCTTAATCGCTCAAGCCAAGGGAAGATTCAAGCCAAAGCATCTCGGTCCGTGGAATCTGGGCAAATACGGCCGTTTTATCAACGTGCTGTCTCTGATCTGGATCGTGTTCATCAGCATCATGATGATCATTCCGCCGAACCAGAATGCGGCCTATGCGCTGATCGCGATGATGATCGTGCTCGTCATTATGGATCTCACTTATTACAATAAACATTTTGAAGGTCCACAGGCTGCATTGAACAATTCGATGTCTGAAATATTGAAGCGGGAGAAAGAGCTGGAAAGCAAAGAGGGCCGAATTGAGACTGTGAAATGAAAAAAAGAACAGTGGTTCGATGGGGGATGCCCGCTGGACTACTGTTCTTTCGTTCTGAAGATGGACGGTTAGACGCTGTAACGGGGAATAACGCATTATCGTTTCGATTCCATCACCACTTTGATACCCATGGCCACATTCCAGATGACCATCACGAGAATAACGAACATGAACAGTAAGGTAAGGGCTGCGCTTGCCATGAATTGACCATAGAAGAACGACATTAAGACGATAAAGGTTAGTCCATACGGCAGGATATGAGATAGCAATGCTCGGCCGGAGTGTCGTTTTACATAAGGATCATTCGAAACAATCCAGATGACTAGAGGAATGATGATCCCTCCAAAAAAAATACTAAAGTAGCTTAACGCAGCTAAAATATATCTAGTTTCCACGTTGCCAACCTCCATTTTACATGTAATGGATCATTACAATTAACGTACTTCCTACACTTCATTATCCTCAATACATATCTTCAATTAACCATACTTAAATTATGATGGGAATATATTGCCATACGAACTTTGTTCATCTTAGGTTGCATAGGATTGGAAGTAACGGAGTTAATCTGTATAATGGCTTCATACACAGGAGCATATTGGGTTGATCATAATATACTATCCTGATTACTTCATCTGGAGGTTACTATGGGGCATTATCATTTTATCGGCATTAAAGGCAGTGGAATGAGTGCTTTAGCACAAATCCTCTCTGACATGGGAAATACGGTGCAGGGAGAGGACATTGACTCCAATATATTCACACAATTACCGCTCGAAGCGCGAAATATTGCGATGTACTCGTTTGGAAACGCTCCATTGTCGCAGGATATGCAAGTCATTGCCTCAAACGCTTTTGACGATAATCATCCGTCTATCGTTAAGTGCAAGCAATTGGGCATTCCCGTTCAACGCTACCATCACTTTCTCGGGAATTGGATGAAAGGATATACAAGCATCGCGGTCACGGGAGCGCATGGCAAGACGACAACAACCGGAATGATGGCTCATGCGTTGAAAGCAATCGAGCCGACATGCAGTTTAATCGGGGACGGAACGGGAACAGGGTATGCAGACGCTCGCTTGTTTGTGTTTGAAAGCTGCGAGTACAGACGACATTTTCTAGCGTATAAGCCCGATATCACTGTAATCATGAATATTGACTTTGACCATCCTGACTATTTTAGTGATATAGACGATGTAAGACGTGCATTTGAAGAAATGGCTTCTCAAACAGGCAAACATATCGTGGCATGCGGAGATGATCCGCAAATCCGATTAATGCAAACGAATACCGATATTCTGCACTACGGCTTTGGCTTGAACAATGAGCTTAGAGCATCGAATATAACTGTGGATCGTACGGGGTCCAGCTTTGATGTTACTTATAAGGATGAGAAGCTTGCTCGGTATAAGATTCCTGCATTCGGCAAGCACAATGTGTTGAATGCTCTAGCTGTCATTGGTGTGGCTATCGTACTGGATGTGGATCTGGACGCGATCAGGACGCAGATGACTACATTTTCCGGAGTGAAGCGGAGATTTACCGAAAAGGAATGGGGCACCAACTTGGTGATTGATGACTATGCGCATCATCCGACAGAGATTCGCGCCACCATCGAAGCGGTAAGGAGCAAATACCCTGACAAGAAAGTAGCCGCTATCTTTCAACCGCATACATTTAGCCGATTAGAGAAGCTGCTGGATGACTTTGCGCTTTCTTTGCAGGGGGCCGATGATGTATGGCTATGTGAGATATTTGGCTCGGCTAGAGAAGGCCATGGAAATGTATCGCTTGACGATCTGAGAGCGAGAATCCCGAATGCCCGACTCGTATCTGACGATATTCGATCTGACTTGTCTGCATACAGCGATTCTGTTCTTGTGTTCATGGGAGCCGGGGACATTCAGAAATACGAATCCATGCTGCTTGAAGCATGATGAATAACGTGCTGTCCCTAAGTCATTAGTATGCCTTCTGGGACAGCCGTTTTATGTTCAGCTATGTTCATTTAATAACCGAAACAATCTATCATATAACTTCGCATTAACCCAGTATAGTTCAATCTCCTCATTCCTCGTATCTATGGTCGGCTTTAACCCACCTGAAAAGGGACGTTTAACTCAGACTGCCTTTCAAGAAGATATGTATCCATTCTTCTAAGCAACTTTAGACCAGTAGGACTGGACTGGCTTTTGTTGCAACACTTACGTATACACCAGAAAACATAGAATTTATGGACTACTTTTGGACTTTATCGTATATGTTCATATGTATATAATTAAAATTTGTAATGCAATATTCAAGCCTATTTTGTCATAGATTGTAAAATAAAAACATGGAGAGGAAC
Organism: Paenibacillus sp. EB106-04-04-XG159; assembly: GCF_058791835.1. Lineage (NCBI taxonomy): Bacteria > Bacillati > Bacillota > Bacilli > Caryophanales > Paenibacillaceae > Paenibacillus > Paenibacillus sp. EB106-04-04-XG159. Next base: position 260,575 of record NZ_JBYTDY010000004.1, read on the forward strand.
GTGATGGTTTGAAGACTTTTCTAATTATTGTGGGGGTTGTGATTCTACTTATCGCGGGTTTGGTTATATCGAGCAAGCGATTTATGAAAAAGAATAAAGAACAGCGAGCAGAAATGGAGAAGGCTTACACTTTACCGAAGGAGAAACAGCATTTGCTTGCCTACGGTGCCATTATCGCTCTTTACCGACTTGAGTCGCCACGGATCCTGCAGGTGAAGGAAAATCATGAGATTTTGAAGGGTGGCCTTTCTGCTGCCTGGGAGGTTAGCAATACAGAGGAGGCAGTACAAACCCTGGAATGGCTGCTTACGGAAGGGCATCGTGCAAAGTTTGATCAGCTTCTTATGGCGCTGAAAGCTGGCCAGTCTTTTACAGTGGAGGAAGTGGGGAAATCGCAGGAATGCTATGAATCAGCCCAAGAAGGGATGATGAAGAGATTTTCCTTTACGAAATCCGATTTTGACCAGGTGAACACCATTGCTGCCTGGGATTTTGACCGAGCTGTAAATATTGCAAGATGGAGCTACATAGTTGGTTATATAACCGAAGAACAGGCATGGGGCTATATAGAGAGAGCAGCTGACGCCGCTAGTTCTATCTTCCAATCCTGGAATGACTATTTTATTTCATTTGCATTTGGCCGAGGCATTGCCTACGAAGGTAAAATTAACGATATCATTATTAAAGCAGAAGAATTGCTGAAAGAAGAGGACTCGATCTGGAATGAATTTAGCTTTAAGCGATCCGCAACAGTGAGCAGATAATTTAGCAGTGCTCAAGGTATGACATTGATTTTATAAAATAAAAGAAACCCACGCATTTTGAAAAAGATGGATCAAAATGCGTGGGTTTTGTTTTAGTTTACAGCGGGCTAGACCCGCAAGTTAGGTTAGATAACGGGGTAAAACCGTGTTACAGAGTCAAGGCTGTGCTCGAGTAGGAAGGCCAGAGCGAGATAACAGATTATTTCCCCGTTACGGCGGGTGGAACTCGCAGTTTAGGTGAGATAACAGGGAAAAACCATGTTACAGAGTCGAGACACTACAGAGATGAAGAGGCCAGAGCGAGATAACAGGTTATTTCCCCGTTACAGCGGGCGAAACCCGCAGTTTAGGTTAGATAACGGGGAAAAACCATGTTACAGAGTCGATTCATTGTAAATGTATATTCAACAGAAATCCCATAACAGTCGTATTTCGACTGATTATCCCAATCGTTCTAGAACATACTTACACAAGCAAAAGTGTGCATCTTTAAGTTAGTATTCATAGTAGAGAGTCCTCTAGTTGTCAATTTGAAGCGGGAATTTTGCCAGTTTGCAGGTAGGGTAGACTTCGATTGTCAATATAGAAATAAAAGGAATTTGGACGTTTAACTATTTCTAAGCACAGGGCTAGAATGGCAATGAACGCAGGATTAGGGCGGAAATTGTAAACCTTCTGAACGATATCATCCAGTTCTATTTCTGATGTCGTGACGAGGGAGTAGTCTTTCAGAATCTCAAGAATTTCAGTCCCTCTTTCAACTGTTAAACCAAGCTCTCTTTCAAGAAGTTTGGGAGTGAACGGTTTATTTTCCCGACCGTACAATACATACAGCGACTTCAGGATATCTGAATCCGCTAGAAGCCTAAATAATTTAAGATATTCCTCTTGGTTTCCCAGTTCCTTTAACCATCCACAATCAGGTTCAGGCATGATAACAAAATATTGCAAATCATTTCGTAATGACATTAAGGTAATACCATTATTAAACAGCATCTGAGAAAAAATATGCCCTGTCTCTTTTTTAAGAATGGCATCAAGGGAGGTGTGAGGTTCCATTTGTGTATCACCTACGAATCCTCTTTCCATAGCCCAACACAAATGAAAAGCTTTTTGTATAGCAGTATCTCGTCCCTCGCTTGCCACTTGTTTGGCGAACTCAGTTTCGACATCAGCATAATCATTTATAGTTCTGCCAAATAACCTATCAATGGATACTCCAAAATAGTTAGCGATTGAAGGTAATAATTCGATATCAGGAGAACCGCCGCCTTCCCATTTTGATACGGCTTGAGCCGTAACTCCAACTGCTTCTGCCAGAATTTCTTGTGTGATGCCGATCGATCTTCGTAAATCCCCAATATTTCGTCCGATATTAGTGGAAGTCATAATAACACTCCTCAATAAATCTATTATCAAAGGCGCCTTATGGCTCAATACTATAGTACCCACTTGTTTTATTCAATGGAGGTGAAATTGCAAATAACAACCCACAGTTGAGAAGGTTTGTTAAAAACAACCGTTGTTTGAGTTTTAACAAAGTATAGTTCAAAGGAACCATCGATCATCCCCTTCACATTTATTAACTTCACAAAATTGTTCATTGTAACCGTCCATAGCCTCATGTAAAATTTTAGACTAGAGAAAAATTTCACTTTATGAATAAATATTTGCAATTTATGCACTGTCATGCAGGAATGATGCATCTAAAGTCATAAAGTACATATCCCTTACAGGACGGAAACTTGTATGAATCGAGCTAAAAAACATTTTCATGCGCCTATCATATTCCTCATTGTTACTGCAATGATATTACTAGGCTATTATTCTTACAGTGTTAGTCAAATTACCAAGTCACTTAAGCAAGAAGCAGTAAGTACCCTTTCTGAGACCACCATGCATGCTGCAGAGTCCATTCAAAACATCATCATCGGTGAATTATATACCTTGAACGAAATAGCGGATAAACTATCGAAAAGGGAATATAGGAAAGAGGATACTATTCGGAAGAGATTAAAATACGTTGCCCAAAAAAACGACTATATGCGTATTACGATCCAGACTCATGATGAAAAAGTCTTCACCTCCGATGGTTCAAAGCCTAATCCATATGATAAGATGGGAGCTCAAAAAGCACTATACGGCGAAAGTAACATATCTGCTCCATACTTGGATAAAGTATCGAATGAAGAGATGATAACGATGACGAGCCCAATTGTGGTAAATGGGGTCGTTCAAGCTGCTGTAGGTGCGAGCATATCTGTTCAGGACTTTTATGAGGCTCTCAATGTATCCTTGTTTGGTCAACAAGGAGCTCTCTATATTGTAGATCAGAAAGGTCAAGTCATCCTTCAACCTAATGATCCTCATCATCATATAGAGACAGGGCATGTATTCGATCAAATCAGCACATATTCTCACGATGAGGAACAACTTCAGGCATTAAGAGATGATGTGGCAACTGGTCAGGAAGGGATTAGTACATTAGAGATCGATAGTAGTGATTATCTCATCGGTTATTTTGCAATCGAGGATATCAATGACTGGTACGTGATGTCTATTATTTCAAAGGACATGGTAATGGGCGATACAAAGTATGTGATTCGAATCAGCTATCTGTTATGCCTAATCACTCTAGTGTTCCTGATTGCCATCTTATTCTACATCCTCACAAGTAAAAGCAGGAATCAAAAGCAGATTGAAATGATCGCATATGTGGACAAAATGACTGGAATACCGAGTCTGTCTAAATTTCGATTGGATGTACAGAACCAGCTTATTCAATATCCAGAACAGCGTTTCGCAATCGTAGAATTCAATGTTGATCGTTTTAAATATATTAACGAAATCTGCGGCTTCGAAGCGGGCGATCAGATCCTGATGTATATAGCAAAGACCATATCGGATAATCTCTTACCTACGGAAATAGTAGGGAGAGGTAATGGTGCTCAATTTATTTTCCTTGCAACATGCGAACATGATCATGAATTAATGGGTAGGATGAATCATCTGACTAAGCAGTTGAGTGATTATCACCGTGATTTTACAGCAAGATACCGATTAGTGATCAAGTGCGGCATCTACTCTATTATCGATCGTACGACAGACATCAATGTGATGATTGATCGTGCTGAGATGGCCTGCAAGTGTATCAAAAGGGAAGATGAATGTACTTGTCTTTTCTTTAATGAAGAAATGCTGTATCAAGAGATTAAGGTTCAAGAGCTTGTCAGCAGCATGCATGCCGCATTGAATAACGGCGAATTTGTTGTATACCTGCAGCCAAAATACGATCTGAAACACGCCCGTATATATGGCGCGGAGGCATTGGTCAGATGGATACATCCAGTAAGGGGATTGATCCCTCCGGGTGATTTCATTCCTGTATTTGAACGCAATGGATTTATAGTCAACTTGGATTTAATGGTGTTTGAAGAGGTATGCCGACTGCTTAGAATGTGGATGGATAAGGGGATTAGGCCTCACCCGATCTCAGTCAATATTTCGCGTATGCATCTATTTCGAGAACATTTTGTAATCCGTTTAGAGCAGATCATTAAGAAGTATGATGTTCCCGCTGAGTTCATTGAGTTGGAGTTGACGGAGTCTATCGTATTCGAGAATATCAAGTATCTATGCGATATCTTATTACAACTTAAGAAAGTAGGATTTTCTATCGCGATAGATGACTTTGGAACGGGATATTCCAGCCTTAATATACTCCAATCCATTCCTGCAGATGTCATCAAGCTGGATCGTGGATTTATGATGAGCGTTGCAGATGATGAGAGAGGCAAGATTGTGGTTACCAATATGATTAACTTGGCGACCGATCTTAATATGAAAGTAGTAGTAGAAGGCGTAGAAACCGAGGAGCAAACTCAATTTCTTCGCAATATTAATTGTGACTTGGCACAGGGCTATTACTTTGCCAAGCCGATGCCATGGAAAGAGTATGAAAGCTTGATGATGAGCAATGAACAAATCTGAATAATGGGTAAACCTGTCGAAAGGCAGGGACACAAAGCCATAGGGTCTAAAGCCATTAAGGTATGACAGCCGGTTGCATGCATCATCTATTATTAGCTGTGCATTCAACCTCGCTGTCAGAAGATGATTAGCGATATTTTTGTTGGAATGGACAGGTATATGCGGCGTTCCTCTTCTGGATTTCATTAATAAACTAGTAGTACAACTCCAGAAGAAAGGAGATGATATAAAGCATGAAGCCTGATGAATTTATATCAAGAATCGCTGCTTATGCTGTAGCAGACATGCGTCGCACACGCGTCCCGGCATCTCTTACCATCGCTCAAGCCATACTCGAGAGCGCTTGGGGCGAGTCCGGGTTAACGAAGTCTGGCAATAATCTATTTGGCATCAAAGGCACTGGCACTGCTGGAGGCGGTACTTATAGTACAAAGGAGCATGTGAATGGCAAATGGGTGACTATTAACGCTCCGTTTCGGCACTACCATAACTGGGGAGAAAGTATTGCTGACCATAGCAAGCTGATTCTTGCAGGAACTAGGGACAAGCCCAATCGTTATCACGGCGTGCTGGGCGCTGATTATAAGACGGCTGCATACGCGATTCGAGTTGGTGGCTATGCGACCGACCCGGAGTACCCGCAGCTGTTGATCCGTCTGATCGAGCAGTACAAGTTATACGAATTCGACGTGGGGGAGGACGACACATTGAACCTAACGGACAATCAACGCAAGCAGTTGGTGGACACGCTTGCTGCATTGATTCAGAAAGGTGTCATTTCCGATGCATCGTGGGTCGATAAAGCGGAGAAGGGGACGCTTACCGTATCGGAATTGACATGGTTGAATACCATTATCTTGTCACGCAGCATCAAATAATCATCATTGATCATTGAAGCGAGCCGGAGGATCCACCCTGCGGCTTTTTATCATGTGAGAAATACCGGCGGCGTCATAATCATAGTGGATATGAGCATAATGAGAAAGACTACATGAGTTGAAATTTCCGTAAGCATGCATCAACCTTATACATAGATAGAAAGGAGTGAAATCTTCACATGCTGCAGTTGAAACATATTACGAAGAGCTACAAGACCGGAGATTTTACTCAGGTAGCCTTGAACAAGGTCAGTCTTAACTTTAGAGAAAGCGAGTTTGTAGCGATCCTTGGACAGAGTGGATCTGGCAAGACTACGCTGTTGAATGTCATTGGCGGACTGGATCAGTATGACAGCGGAGAGCTGATCATCAACGGACAGTCAACTACACATTTTAAAGACAGTGATTGGGACGCTTATCGGAATAACAGCGTGGGCTTCATCTTCCAGAGCTACAACCTGATCTCGCATCTGAGCATCGTTGACAATGTCGAGATGGGGATGACGCTGAGTGGAGTACCTTCGTCTGAAAAGCGTCGCAAGGCGATAGAAGCGCTGGAGAAGGTCGGGTTGAAAGACCATATGCATAAGAAGCCGAATCAGCTGTCAGGGGGGCAGATGCAGCGTGTCGCGATCGCGCGCGCGCTGGCTAACAATCCGGACATTATTCTGGCGGATGAACCGACCGGCGCCTTGGATACCGAGACCAGTGAACAGATCATGGAGCTGATCAAGACGATCGCGGAAGACAAGCTGGTCATCATGGTTACGCATAATCCCGAGTTGGCGGAGCAATACGCGGATCGCGTGATCCGATTCTCCGACGGCCAGGTGGTTGCTGATACCAATGCACTTGCTGAACAGGAAGTAAGTCCAGATTATAAGCTGAAGAAGACAAGCATGAGTTTCTTTACAGCGCTCAAGCTTTCAGGTAAAAATATCTCTACAAAAAAGTGGAGAACCGGATTAACCGCCTTTGCAGCCAGTATCGGTATTATCGAGATCGCCTTGGTTCTCTCCTTATCGAACGGATTCGATAAGCAGATCAACTCCTACGAAAAGAGCGCATTATCGAACTTTCCACTTACGATTACGGAGTCTGTTATGAACATGGATGCTGCACAGGATCCTACATTAGGGGTTCCGGACTTAGAATCCTATCCAGAAGAGAAGAAGCTGTTCCCCTATGATCCGAGCGAGAATTCAATCATGCATACGAATGTGCTGACAACAAAATATATGGATTATTTGGGGAAGATTGATCCAGCGCTGCTTGACGGTATATCTTATACGCGCAAGGTGAATATGAACTTGTTGAAGTCAGATGGGACTACGGCGACAACAGTTAATCAAGGAAATATTAACTTCTATGCTTACCCTAGAAAGCCAGGACAATCATCAGGGAGCTACTTGGAGCAATACTACGATCTGCTGGAAGGAAGGTTCCCGACATCCAAGAATGATCTTGTCTTGGTCGTGGATGAATATAACCGCTTAAGTGAACCAGCGCTTGAGGCGCTTGGTATTGACTATAATGCGGATAGCATTGACTTGGTTGATCTGGTCGGGCATGAGTTGAAGCTCGTGATGAACGACGATTATTATCAGAAAGTGGATGGGCGGTTCACGGTAAATAGAACACCCTCAAGTCTGATGGAGCTGTACAACAGCGATAAGGCGATCACGTTAAACATCGTCGGTGTTATTCGCGCACAGGAGCAATCCAAGATGGCTTCACTGCCTGCGGGCATCGCTTATTCTGATGAGCTTGCTACAACTTTTATCGATAACGCGAAGAAATCAGAGATTGTTAAGGCGCAGCAGGAGTCTGAGGTTAACGTTATCACAGGCGAGATGTTGGCAATGACATCGGACGGCATGCCACCAGCGTCAGAAGGAATGTCCTCCAACGCTCTGACGAAGGAGCAGATGCTTGCCACACTAGGCGCAACGGAGATTCCCGCTTCGATCTCGCTCTATCCGATTGATTTTGGCGCGAAGGAATCGATTACGGCTTATCTGGATGCGTGGAATACAGGTAAGAATGAAAAAGACAGAGTGGTATATACAGATATGGCAGCTGTCGTAACGGAAATATCAAGCAGCATCATGGATGGGATTACGTTGGTGCTCATCGCATTCGCGGCGATATCGCTTGTGGTATCCCTTATCATGATCGGGATTATCACTTATATATCCGTGCTGGAAAGAACGAAGGAGATCGGGGTGCTCCGCGCCTTGGGTGCTAGGAAGAAGGATATTACGCGCGTATTTAATGCAGAGACCTTTATTATCGGCGCTTGCTCAGGAATACTCGGGATTTGCATCGCGTATCTGTTGACCTTCCCTGTCAATTCGGTGATGTACAAGGTAACCGAGCTTACGAATGTTGCGCAGCTTAACCCGGTCCATGCCGTTTTGCTGGTCGTGATTAGCGTCGTCCTGACGATGCTTGGCGGCTTCATCCCCGCGAAGATGGCGGCGAAGAAGGATCCGGTTGCGGCTCTGCGCAGTGAGTAATCAACTAAGCAGCAATAAAAATGCCCCACAAGTCAACATCGACTTCGTGGGGCAGTGCTGCTTATTTTAACTTAATTCCAAATTGCGATCCTGCTTCGCCAATAAAGGCAATTGTCGCATTTTCCGGCAGCACCACTTCATGTACACCGCTGACTACCGTGTAATTCACACACAACCCATTGGCATCATACACCGCAAAGGAGCTAGCCTTAGGCATGTCAACGATCATCTTCTTGCCCGCTGCCTTCTCCGGAACCGTGTACCATTTCGTATGTCCATTTGCTTGAATCGTCGTCTTGGATTGCGGTCCTGGATAGAGCGGCTTTACAACTTCTTGACCAGCAAAAAGACTGCCACCAGCTTGCATATATTCCACACCGTTTTCGGTGTAGAAACGATAATCTGTCGTATCTCTACCCGCCATGACCGGGATCTGCAGCACACTGATGGCTTCATTAGCCCCCGTGATCTTGTTCGTCACTAGGTACCCTGGCATATCTTTGAAGGTTGCTACACCACTGACAGGCGGTATCATCAAGTAAACTTGTGACGTATACTTTTCATTGACGAGGTAGTACATCTTGCCTTCACGTGCTGCCCATGCGGCAGCTGTATCCTCAGACAATTCATTAGCCTCCAGCTTCTCCGCTTGATACTCGGATAAAGCCGTTTGCCCAAGACCTGGTATTGTCTGATAGCCTCTTACCCATAAGTAAGTGCGTCCGTTATCTTCTGTTACGAAGCTAACCTTTATGCTGCCGTCCGCATTCACGAAAGAACCGTCTTTCGTATACGTGAATTGCTGTGCAGGGAAATCAGGCATCATGACTGAACCAATGGATAGCTCTCCATCCTTGCTGATATCCAGCTTCAACAATTGACCCAGTGCCCCGTAGATACCTGCATTCTTGGCCAGATCCTGCGGCATGTCTGCTTTCACAGGAGCGCCGAATGACTTGGCAGGCTTCAATTCCTTAATGACTCCTTTTTCCTGCAGTGCACTTAATAGCATCTCATTCGCCATCATCTGATTCAACGTGCTGACGCCGCCAGAGGATACGACCGCGGCAGCCATCTTATGCTCAGGCAGCACGACTAGTGTAGCGTGGGAGAGAAGCGTATCCCCGCCTTTAGTAAGCGCCTGAATTCCATAATCATTAAACGGGAACAAGTTGACGCTGTCCCAACCTAATCCGTATGCAATCGTCGAATCAGCCTCTTCTGGCCACATTCCTTTTGCATACTCGGGCTGACTCATCGCGGCTGCGGACTTCTCTGAAATAATTCCGTTTGCGTTCCCCGTGAAGATCTGTGCAAAGCGAACAAGATCTTCCGCAGTTGAGATAATACCACCGGTTCCGATTGCGTTAACCGTATCCTTAGGCAGCTCTTGTTGAGTTGCAGGATAATATAGACCAGCCAGTTGGTCATCCTTCACAGCATCGAGCGGAGTCTTCGTATTCTTCATTCCGAGCGGCTCTGTAATATATTGATGAATGAAGCTCGTAAAGTCCATTCCGCTAACTCTCTCTACTAGAATCTCTGCTAATGTGAAGCCATCGTTGCTATAAACCGAGAATGCCCCTGGATCAGCCTTAAGCCGCTGTGTAGATAACTGCTCTAGCAAATTATCATGCACGTATGTATCATTATCATCAAACAAAAAAGCATTGCTAAGAGTGGAGCCGCCAAAACCAGCTGAATGATTCAATAGCATGCGCGGAGTGATTTGTTTGTAGCGTTCATCTTTCATGGTGAATTCAGAAATATAGGTGGTCACAGGCTTATCTAAATCTACCTTGCCTTCATCCACCAGCTTCATAACAGCTGCCGTAGTAAACATCTTGCTCGTAGAGCCGATGCTATACATGGTTTCTGCCGTCAGCGGCGTGTTGTCAGACACACGGTTGACACCGGAATGTCCGGATACCACGATCTTTCCATTATCAATAAGTGCATACTGCAAGCTGGTCGTACCATAAGTGCCTGTCAACAGGTCAGCCTTCTGCGCCGCCGTTTGCTGTGTTGCTCCATAAGGGGCGCTGCTTTCAGCAGCAAAAGCTCCAACCGGGACGAGCATGGTCAGCACAAGGGCAACAACCATGATCCAAGACAGTCTCTTCTTCATCTTAACCCTCCTAGTGATATATGGATTAATGCCAATAATCAAGAAAAAATCAGTGAGCTTGTTATGGAATGGACTCACCGATTGATTCTCTTCCTTACAAGTATAGCACTAGTTTACCGATTTATGGCATCTTCTTCTCGGCCTCATTGACAACATTGTGACCCAGATTAGTTGTACCTGTCATGTTAAATTCGAGTAAGTCTAGTCAGCGAAAAATAACTGATCCCCATTAATTCCTCGAAAGCATCTTTAATCTGATATTTCTCTACGTCTCTGGTCAGTATATTCAGGATCCGATAGATACCATAAAGATCGACAACCTTGAATGTGATTTCACCCTGTTCTCCCGCCTCTAAAATGGAATAGGATTTGCGATGATCCTCCTGAGATTGTATGAACTGATCATCATCGTACACATAAAGTTTGATATGCGGATCGCTTATTCGAGTATATGAAATGAGGCGCTGAATCGGGGTGTGTTCGCTGTCCATAAAATCCTCGAGTGTCGCTGCAGCTATTGCCATAATCTCACCCATCATCTGAATAAGCTGCTTCTTTCTATGCTCAACGGTTTCATGTCGCAGCTGTGGCAGATTCAACAAAATATCCTTTGACGCAGTATAGGGCTGCAATTCATCTTGGGAGCGATCGTGAGGAAGCAGTCCAAAGAGCCGACCCACAGGATAGGATAAACCGGATTGAACAATCAGTTGTCCCAATTCCACCGGAGTCATCACTTGAACTGAACTGATTTCATTTTCCATACCTACTCGTTGAATCTCTTCGTATTCGTCCTCCGCCAACTCTCGATTGAGAAGAACAATCCAATTCTCCAACTGCACATGATTGCGCGTAAAATAAGCTCTTAACCCTTTGACCTCAGCATCAAGTGTATTCTTAGCATCTATCCAATGTGTACTCGATTCATAGCCGTAGGCTGAATAAATAGTCTTGCTATGATGCTTATGAATTCCAAGGCCAACTATGGCATGATCTTGGATCTGACGTGTCCTGCGGTATTCCAAAGGATTGCTCCAGCCAAGGACTGCATGTGCAAAACGCTCAAATTCAAGACCGCTCAACTCTTTAATCTTAGCCGTTATGGCAGGGAACGGAATAGGTGTGTACATGAATGCTCCTCCAGTCACTTTTCTTAGATGGATTATATCAATATTATCGACGGAAGCCTGTGACTGGATTGAGTATTTTTGCGATTACATAGAATTAAAGCGCACGATGGCAATTTCGTTAATGATATTCAAGGGCTGTAGTATAATGTAAATGGTTTCTAATTCTATAAAAGTTGTGTTTAGGCATACATATACAGGGAGGAAAACAGGGATGAGCAACCTTAAGTCAGGTTTAGAACGGCTAGAGACCAATATTGCACCGTGGCTTTCAGTGAATGATGCGGCGAGAGCTGTTGATTACTACAAGACAGCCTTCGATGCGGTCGAGTTGTACCGTCTCGAGGATGATAACGGTAAGCTTGCTATCGCACAACTTTCTATCAATGGGGCGAATTTCTGGATTCAAGAAGATCCTGACTGCAGCCCTGAGGTTGTAGCTCGAGGTACGGTTCGAATGATCATGACCGTCGATGATCCGGATTCGGCATTCGAGCAGGCCATTGCCGCTGGAGCAACCGAAGTCGTACCTGTCAGCGAAGGACACGGCTGGCGTATAGGACGTATCGCTGACCCGTTCGGCTATCATTGGGAGATCGGTAAACAGCTCAGTTCATGATCGCAGGCGGAACAGTGGGCTGACAAAATGGTGACTTTTTAAAAAATCGAGCATATAGAAAGGTGGTTACCAAGCGTTGTCCCATTTATCACACGAATACAAAATAAAGAAGAGACATATACAAAAATACGTAAATTCAGTAGAAATGCAAAAGCAGCTATATAAGCGTACTTTATTTATTGTTGTTATATCTCAGATATTCGGCGGCGCAGGACTTGCGGCAGGGGTTACAGTGGGGGCATTACTTGCTCAGGATATGCTGGGAAATGATAGTTTTGCAGGTGTACCTACTGCATTATTCACGCTTGGCTCTGCTGCGGCGGCGTTACTGGTGGGACGGATTTCTCAACGTTACGGACGTCGAACCGGGCTTGCAGCTGGATTCTTAACGGGTGGTGTCGGTGCGATCGGGGTGGTGATTGCGGCTGTAAGTGATAACATCGTTCTCCTGTTTGCATCGCTGTTCATCTATGGTGCAGGGACTGCGACAAACCTGCAAGCAAGGTATGCAGGCACTGATCTAGCAGGTCCCAAGCAACGAGCGACAGCAGTTAGTATTGCCATGGTTTCAACCACATTTGGTGCGGTTGCTGGTCCTAACTTAGTTGATGTGATGGGCAGCTACGCAACGGCAATTGGAGTTCCGGCATTAGCGGGACCCTTTATATTAGCTGCAGCGGCCTTTATTCTAGCTGGGATTGTATTCTTCATATTTCTCTATCCAGACCCGCTTCTTGTTGCAAATGAGATTGCTAGAGCAGATACAAACAGCAGCTCATCGACTAAAAGTGCGAATGTCAATTCAAACAACAGTCGCGGCATTATTGTGGGGGCTGCCGTAATGATCGTGACACAGATTGTTATGGTGGCAATCATGACGATGACTCCCATACACATGAAGCATCATGGACACGGCTTAAGCGATGTTGGTTTAGTGATAGGTTTTCATATTGGAGCTATGTATCTCCCTTCTTTGGTTACAGGCTATCTGGTTGATAAAGTGGGACGAACGGCAATGTCATTTGCCTCTGCTGGGGTATTACTAGCAGCAGGTGTAATCGCTGCGGCTGCTCCTGCTGATTCTATGCTGGTGCTTATTATCGCTCTCGCCCTATTGGGACTTGGCTGGAACTTTGGTCTAATAAGTGGAACTGCTATTATTGTGGACGCTACCGATCCAACGACGCGTGCGAAAACCCAAGGGACAATGGATGTATTCATTGCTTTAGCAGGCGCATCGGGAGGAGCTCTTTCTGGCATGGTAGCAGCTAATACTAGTTATGCGGCACTGTCCCTTACAGGTGGAATTCTTTCATTGCTCCTAATTCCTGTTGCAATATGGGCGCGAAAACATCAGAAGGTTGTTTCTAAGTAAAATACCTAGGCTGCCGTAAGATTAGGCAGTCTTTTTTGTGATTATGGTTAGGGTTGGGAAAGTAAAATGTTGACACACATATTAATACTCACTAATATGATGAATGAGTTCATATTAGTGAATCTGAATATGTAAGGAGGAGAGTTAGGATGGATTCGAGCCAACTCGATGTTAAAGCGAAATTTATGCGTGGATTTTCCGATAAGACACGTTTACAGATACTGCACGTCATTAAAGATAAGGAGCTCACAGTGTCCGAAATCGTTAATGAATTGAATGGCAATCAATCGAACGTATCGCAGCACTTATCCTGTTTGAAGGGATGTGGAATTGTAGTTAGTCGTCAGGAAGGCAAATTCATCTATTATAGTTTAAGAAATAGCCAGATTAGGCAATTGATTGAGATGATGGATATCGTATTTGTTGAGGTAGAAAAAGAGGTCGCATCGTGCGAACAGAACGATAAGCTCGATTGCTGCTCGAAATCGAATGAGGAGAAGTCTTATGCGTAATAACGAACCTAAAGAAAGTTCATGCTGTTCGAGCATGAGTTGTTCTTCTTCTCCAGAACCTAAGCCAGAGCCTAAATTCAAGAAAACATTAACCGTATTGGATGTAGAAACGACATCGAGTGCTGAGGGGAAATGTTGTACGAATTCTAAGGCAGATCAAAGCCAAAACAGTTCGACTTCTTCTGATACATCTGAAGGTGAAAAAGTTGAGTATCTGGTTCATGGAATGGACTGTCCTGCTTGCGCATTGACCATTGAAAAGGCAGTTTCTGCCTTGGAAGGGGTCACGAAGGCTAACGTAAACTACAGTACAGGAAAACTGCAAGTTGTAGCCGCCAATTCCTCATCTGTCGATAAGCTGCCTGCAGCTGTAAAGAAGCTTGGATTTGAGTTAGAGCCGATTCAAAGAAAGGAAAAATCGCGTGTCTATGAGATTGAAGGCATGGATTGCGGTGCTTGTGCAGTAACGCTAGAAAACCATTTAAAGGCCATTCCATCCGTAAGCAGCGTAAGTGTCAATTTCTCGACTGGTAAAATGAAGATTGAACACGATAATTCAGCTGAAGAAATTATGAAGGAGGTTTCTAAAGCTGGGTTTAAAGCCATATTGGTCTCCAAGAGCAAGTCAACCTCGACAATGAAAAAAGATCGTTCGGGAACCTCGCTGATTACTGCCTCAGGAGCCTTTTTAGTATTAGGTTTTTTAGGATCATATGTTGATGTATCATCTACGATAATTGTTGCTTTATATCTATTATCCATTGTGATCGGCGGTTACAGACCGGCGAAAAGTGCTTATTACGCAGTAAAAAGCCGCTCTTTGGATATGAACGTGTTAATGACTGCAGCAGTGATCGGTGCGGTCGCTATAGGTCAGTGGCTTGAAGGAGCGACAGTGGTATGGTTATTTGCATTAGGAAATGTCCTCCAGACCAAATCGATTGAGAAGACGCGTAATTCGATTAGAGGCTTGATGGATCTTGCTCCGCCTGAAGCGTGGGTGAGAGAAGTTGAGAGTCTTCGAAGACGCCCCGTTGAAGAGATCGGGGTCGGAGATCTTATTATCGTTAAGCCAGGTGAAAAAATACCACTCGATGGTGAGGTGGTCGTTGGGACATCAAGCGTTAATCAAGCTCCGATTACAGGAGAATCCATCCCCGTCGATAAAGAAGCAGGAGATCCTGTATATGCAGGTACTCTGAATGAAGATGGCACTCTTGAGGTACGCGTCACCAAGCTGTCTGATGATACTACCGTTGCTAAGATCATTCGTTTAGTCGAAGAAGCACAGGATCAAAAAGCTCCCACGCAAGCGTTTGTCGATAAATTCGCTCGCATCTACACACCAATCGTATTTATTGGAGCTTTAGTAGTTATGTTGGTTCCCCCTCTGTTCGGGTTCGGAACGTGGGGTGAGTGGTTCTATAAAGGCTTGGAGCTGCTCGTTGTTGCTTGCCCATGTGCACTGGTCATTTCAACACCTGTCGCAATCGTCAGCGCAATCGGGGATGCTGCAAGAAATGGAGTGCTGATTAAAGGCGGAGCTTATCTAGAGATCGCGGGCAGTATTCAATCTGTTGCGTTTGATAAGACAGGAACCTTGACCGAAGGACAACCGAAAGTCATGCAGCTTATCGCGTATGAAGGAACGGAAACCGAATTATTATCCGTTGCAAGAACACTTGAAGAATACTCTACACATCCTATTGCGAAAGCAATCGTGCAGCATGCGATAGATTTAGGGGTATCCGCACAATCCGCTTCTGAATATAAAAATATCGTAGGTAAGGGCGTTCAGGCAATCATTGGACACGAGACCTATTATGCCGGAAACACAAAGCTTTTCGAGCAACTAGGCCACCCTATCGCAAGCAATCAACATCAGCTTGATGAGCTGCAAGCTGATGGTAATTCTCTTATTTTGATTGGTTCGTTGAATAAGCTCATCGGGTTGATTGCAGTGGCGGATGCGATTCGAGAAACGAGTATTCATGCTATAGAAGCCTTGAAGCGAGCTGGTGTAGAGGAAGTCCTGATGCTCACAGGCGATAATAAAGGCACTGCTGTCAAAGTGGCTTCACGAACTGGCGTAACCCGCTATTTTGCTAATATGCTTCCTGAAGATAAGGCAAAGACCATTAAAAAGCTGCAAGCTGAAGGTAAATCCATAGCCATGGTGGGAGATGGAATTAATGACGCTCCTGCTCTTGCCACAGCTGATCTGGGAATTGCGATGGGGGGAGCAGGAACAGATACGGCTATGGAAACCGCGGATATTGTGTTAATGGCTGATAATTTGGAAAAGTTGCCTCATACCATTCAGCTTAGCCGCAAGGCATTGCGTATTATTATGCAAAACATCTGGTTCTCCATCATCATTAAGCTGCTTGCACTCGTTCTGATCTTTCCAGATATCTTAACACTGTGGCTTGCTGTGTTGAGTGATACGGGTGCTGCTTTGATCGTCATTTTAAACAGCATGCGCTTGATTGGGTTTAAAGAAACAAAGAGATAATAAGACATTAGCAGGGATTCGAATGGAGAATCTCTGTTTTTTGTTATAGATAAAAAACATTTGAATTAAGATAATTAAAATTTCGTCCTTCTTCATCGTTTCCACACAATTTTTGTATAGAGTGAAAATGTACCAGAAACTGAAGTGGAGGTTCATGATGATGAAAGGAAAATATAAACTCCTACTTGCGATCGGTGCGATCAGTATCGTGTTTGCTGGTTGCACGAATTCTAATGGAAATATTGTTCTCACAAAAGAGACACCGATCGTCGACGGCAAGGAGTTCACCATCACGGCACAAGCGAGCAATCTGAAGGTATCTGATCAGTTAACCTTGCCTGTATGGACATTCAACAATTCGGTACCTGGCCCTGAGATTCGTGTCAAAGTTGGAGACACAGTCAAGATCAACTTAAAGAATGAACTGGAAGAGCCCGTCTCGATTCATTGGCACGGCTACCCTGTTCCGAATGATATGGATGGCATTCCAGGGGTCACGCAAGACGCCGTTGTTTCAGGCAAAACGTTTACGTATGAGTTTAAGGCTGCCGTTCCAGGAACCTATTGGTACCATTCGCATCAAGATAGCGTCAATCAACTCGATAAGGGGCTCTATGGCTCGTTAATCGTGGAAGATCCGAAGGATAGCTATGATCGGAATTGCACGCTGGTTCTTGACGAATGGATGAGTTCAAGAAGCATGGATATGGAAGGCATGGATCATGGCAAGATGAACATGGGCGACATGAGTGGTATGGACCACAGTCAAATGAATATGAGTGACACAGAAGGAATGAAAGGTCATGACATGAGCATGTATGACGTTTATACCATGAATGGAAAGACTGGTGATGCCATCAATAAGCTTGTAGTTAAAGATGGTGAAAAGGTTCGTATTCGTCTCATCAACGCGGGTTATCTTACGCATACGATGCATCTGCATGGACATGAATTCAAAGTGGTGGCTTCCGATGGTCAGGCGGTGAATAGTCCGGCTGTTGTTACGGATCAAGGGATTGCCATCGCTCCAGGCGAGCGGTACGACATCGAGTTTATAGCGAATAATCCAGGGTCTTGGCTGCTTGAAGAGCATGGAACTGATGACAGAGTGAAAAGCATGAGAGCGGTTGTTACATATGAGGGGTCTACAACACAGACTGATGCCTCCAACGCCTCCGAGCAGCTGCCACAATTCAATCTGATGAAATACGGTGTACAAACTGAGACCAAATTCTCCTTGAATCTGTCCTATGATCGAGAGGTAAGTCTAAATCTGAATATCGAGATGAAGGACGGAGAAATGGTCTACACCATAAACGGAAAGGTATTTCCTGAGACGGATTCCATTAAAGTGGATAAAGGTGAAAAAGTTAAAGTAACCTTTGTAAATCAATCGAAAACCGATGATCATCCGATGCATTTACACGGACATTTCTTCCAAGTCTTAAGTAAGAATGGTCAACTGCTTGATGGAGCGCCTGTTATCAAGGATACCCTTAATGTGAAGCCAGGCGAAGAATATGTGGTTGCCTTCGAAGCGGATAATCCGGGAGATTGGATGTTTCATTGTCACGACTTGCACCATGCGTCTGCTGGTATGGTAACGGATGTTAAATATAAAGACTATCAAAGCGACTATACACCTGACCCAAGTGTAGGCAACAAACCAGAATAACGATTGAACTCCTGCAAACTGCTTTGCTTGCAGGAGTTTTTGTATGAGTTGAATGGTTTCTCCATGGTTTCCACACATTCTTGTTCTACAATGCCTATATACAAAACCTTAATGGGATATGGAGGAGTTAGTGATGGATTGGTCTTGGCTGTTATTGCTGGTGTGTCCCCTTATGATGATTGTCATGATGTTCGGGATGGGTAAAGGTCACGGGTATGGTAATCATGGGAAAGGAAATACAGAAGAAACACAAAGGATGCAAAGAGAGCTTGATGAACTAAAAGCTCAGAACGAACGAAATAACGAGCCGACTAAATCTTGAATAGAAAAGTTATATCAATTAAATTTAGAGTAGGATTCGCATATAAAGAAGGTGATAGCAGTGGCTAATAATCAAGTTCTAGTGGTTGACGACGAATGGAATATGCGGAATCTGCTTCGCATTTATCTCATGAAAGAAGGATTTGAAGTCAAAGAGGCTTCGTCTGGTTATGAGGCTTTGTCGCTGATCAAGCAGCAACCGTTTGATCTTCTGATATTGGATGTTATGATGCCAGGCATGGATGGTTGGCAGCTATGTAAAACTATTCGAGAAACCGAAACAATGCCGATTCTCATGCTCACAGCTCGTTCGGAAACCAAGGACAAAGTTCATGGATTAGGAATTGGAGCCGATGATTACTTGACGAAGCCCTTTGAGCCTGAGGAATTGGTGGCGCGTGTCTATTCGCTATTACGGCGTTCGATGATCAGTCAAGCGCAAAAACTTCAGGAGACAATTCTGGTCTTCCAGCACCTTAATATTCATGCAGACGCACGGGAAGTTCGCATTTATGATGAATGCATTGACTTTACTCCGAAAGAGTTTGATTTGCTTCTCCATCTGGCACAAAATAATCATCGCACGTTTGAACGAGAAGAGTTGGTTGAGCGATTATGGGGGTATGATTACTCGGGAGATGCTCGTGTCGTAGATACCCACATTAAGAATATTCGGGAAAAAATGCAGCGTGCAGGACTGGGTTATGACCCCATTCAAACGGTTTGGGGAGTGGGCTATAAATTTTCAGCGCAGGGAGGAGAAGGATGAGACGCAATCGGATCGGGATGAAATTAGGGTCAATCATCGCAGCGATTTTTTTAATCGTCCTCCTTTTTCTTGGTGTAAGCCTCTATCAGATGTTTTCAAACTTTTATCATACCGAGATGCGAACAGAGGTTACAGAGATGACCTCTCATTTCATCACGATGGTGGAGACCACTGATGCCCCCTCAGAGGAAATGATCAAGACGTTCGCCGATTTTTCTAATGTAAGTATATTTTATATCGATGATGCAGGCGAGATCACCCATCATACAGGTGAGCACAACGCTGAAGATCGGTCGTTTATACGACCAGAGGATCTACAACAGATCTTTTCAGGGACAACCATTAACTTAGAACACGAAGATCCATTAGGCAATCGCTATATGGTGATTGGCCAACCGATCTATCAAGATAATCAGATTTCTTCAGCTATTTATGTGATGGCATCGACGCAAAGTATGGATCAATCCCTTAATGCAGTGCGGAATTTGCTGTTTCTTTCAGGTGTAGGAGCATTCTTGCTTGCGATAGGAATCACCTGGATCATGGCTTTGCTCTTTTCTCGACCACTCATTATGATGCAGCAGGCAACCAAGAAAATTGCGGTTGGAGAGTTAGAAACCCGACTCGACATCCACAGCAAAGATGAAATTGGTGATTTGGCTGCGGCGATCAATAATTTAGCCGCCGATCTGCAGCGGTATCGAGATACACGGCAAGAGTTCTTCGCGAATATCTCGCATGAGCTGCGAACGCCAATCACTTACCTGCAAGGTTACACCAAAGTTGTAAAGAACCATTTGTATACGACAGAAGAAGAGAAGGATCGCTACCTGGACATTATTTATCAAGAAGGTGTACGTATACAGCGCATGGTGGATGATCTATTTGAACTTGCTAAGATGGAAGAAGGAAAGATCAGTCTGTCCATGGAATGGGTGGACTTGCAAGATGTTGTCGCTCAGGCGGCGCAGACGATTTCATTGATAGCGAAAGACAAAGGATTAGAGCTGGTTGTTCATCCTTCAGTATCTATTCCGTTAATTCGCGGCGATGAAATACGTATGAAGCAAATTGTTCTCAATCTAATGGAGAATGCGGTCCGCTATACCGAAAAAGGTCATATTGATGTTCATCTTCGATGTAC
This sequence comes from Paenibacillus sp. EB106-04-04-XG159, assembly GCF_058791835.1. Classification (NCBI taxonomy): domain Bacteria; kingdom Bacillati; phylum Bacillota; class Bacilli; order Caryophanales; family Paenibacillaceae; genus Paenibacillus; species Paenibacillus sp. EB106-04-04-XG159. The sequence goes on from NZ_JBYTDY010000004.1 coordinate 280,911, forward strand.
ATCTGACACGCTTTCTCTTTCGATAGAGGACACAGGCGCTGGAATACCTGAGGATGAGCTGCCGTATATCTTTGACCGATTCTACAGGGTAGAGAAATCAAGATCACGGAAAACGGGCGGTACGGGGCTTGGTCTGTCGATCGTGAAGAGGTTGGTCGAACTGCAAGGAGGCACTATTCAAGTAAACAGTAAGAGGGATAAGGGTACTTGTTTTACGGTTCAATTCGTTCTCCCGACGATGCAGGAGGAATCATAATGAAGAAATCAGACTGGTTCATTGCTTTGTTCTTTATAGCGATCGGGTTGATGTGTTTAACCGTTTCAGCTTCCTACTTTCGAATCGATTCGCTTGCGATCGGGTTCGGAATGTTCAGATCAACGTGTACCTGGATGGCGATTATCGGTATAGTCATCTATCTGATTTATCGATTTCTTCGATTTAAACAACGGAAAGGAAAGAAAGAGTGACTTCGATGCGGAGGCACTTTTTTTGTGTCTAAATAAAAGAAAGTTTCGATCTACACAGTTTCAACATACTTTTGAAGTAAGATAAGAGCACAAGGAATCTTGCAGGTTCATTTAGACGTGTATTCATAAGTTATCCTGCCTTGAAAGTGCTGAGCTATAAGAAGAGATGTGATGAAGTTGAATGCTATGAAATTTAAAAAAGGAGATTACATCCTAATATCTACAGTACTGCTTGTTGCGGCGATCATTTACGGGATTTATGCTCTTCAACCTACTCCTGAGGAGATTCCTTCAGGGGAAGCTTACGCACAAATTCAAGTGGATGGCGATATCTATCAGACTGTAAAACTCACACAAGAGACGCAGTGGATTGAGATTAATACCAATAGAGGCTATGATCTGCTTCGAGTTCGTGATTATGGCATCGAAGTAGTAGAGTCAGATTGCCCGGAAAAGATTTGCTTTACGTATGGCCATATTACGAAGCCGAATGAAGAAATTATTTGTTTGCCGCTTCGCATGTATATCACGATCATCAGCGATACCCCGAGTGATGAAGATGAATTAGATGCCATTGTTTCATAAACTCGGTCCCTCCAAAGACGGTCAGTGGATGACATTAAGTAAGATTCCATCTTAATTAGGGATTATCGTGCGAATGAAAGGAGGTGAACATCATGAAAACGAAAATCATCGCTATCGTAGGAGCTGCGGTTCTGACGCTTGGTATCGGAACGGCTGCTTATGCTGCGGGGGTAGGTCCTTCTACATTCAATGACATGCTTCCATTCATGCAAGAAATGCATCCGAATCTCAATGATTCCGAGTTAGAGCAAATGTATAACAATTGCCATCAAGGAAGAGGAAATGCGGATACTCAAGGCATGATGCGAAACAACTCTATGATGCAAAGAACGAATGCAGGATCTATTTAATTGCGATTTGCTTCTGTGGGAAGAGACTGTCTGCGGACAGTCTTTTTCATATTATGGGATGTTGAGTATCCAGCAGATCAAGAAGTGAAGGATCGAAAGGTCATCGGCTATATGTTGGACCGAATAAGCATTACACGTTCTCCCACAGTGTATCCTCCTATAATATATGAATAATTCTCATTTTCTGAGGGGGATAATTAATTGAATTCCTTGAATAGAAGACCATTCTAATGAAAAGAAGGAGCTGCGAATACAGCTCCTCAGGCTATCGAGAAAGTCTCGACAGCCTGTCCTCGACATGTCGGGATCTTACCTAAATTCCGGTTTATTAAGAATCTGCTAAAAATATATCTACAATATCCTTGCAGATCAGATAAGATGGAGTCTGGTCATGATTAGACACCACAACAATGCTTATTCCCGCCGTCGGAACCATGCTTATATTGCAACTGACTCCTATAAAACCTCCACCATGTTCAACTACCTTGTATCCGTTATTGTTCCAAGTTGCCCATCCTAAACCATAACTCCCATCATCATCTATTTTCCCTATAGACTCCGTCATGGCGGATATAGATTCCTTCGTCAGAAAAGATTCTTTTCGCATATAAGAAGTTAAATATGTAGTGAGATCATTCGCAGTAGAATAAATAAATCCCATTGGTGCCCCTATTGGATTAATCGGAAAAGGCGTACTGAATACATCCATATGAGCATCAGGTTTTACTATGTTGACAAAAGCATCTCCATTATTAGTGTAGTATGATGCGCTATTGCTATCCTGCATTACTTTTTTATAGTTCAATGTTGTTCGATCTAGGTTCAAATTCGGCAATAACTCATTTTCTAAATAATCGTTCCATCTCATACCACTGACTTTCTCAAATAAATCTGCAACGACAATGTAGCCATCCGTACAATAACTCCACTTCGTGCCCGGTTCACGTTCTAATGTGACATTTCTTAAATACCTGGTCACATCTTCAGGAGTATGGATTCTCTCGAGATCGTCATCCGTAATCCCAAACTGACTTTTCAAGGTATCGAATGCGGTAAACTCCTGCCTATTAGGAGTAATTAGATTACCAATCGCTAGATCTCCCGGGAGCCCTGTTGTATGCGACAACAACTGCTTAACAGTAATCTGATCGCTAATGCTTTTATCCATTGTTTGAAAGTAAGGAAGATAGTCAACAAGAGGAGCATCTAACGATACAAGATTGTCCTCAACTAATTTCATAATAGATGCTGCTGCAAAACTCTTTGATACACTTTGAATACTAACCAATGTATCGGGCGTAAAATCTATTGCATCCTCCCCTAAACGTGCTTTGCCAAACCCTTTGGCGTATATTACATTACTATTTTTAGAAATTACAATTGCTCCACCCACCGGAAACTTGCTCTCACACTCATTTAAATATTGCTCTAAACGTTTATCCAAAGGTTTCCCCTCCAACAATCTGTTTTTACAACATTTACTCTACTATCTTATCACGAACGATAATTGAATATATATCCACGCTTGGGAGACTTTAAGAGAAACCGTTGGCCGCATACAAGCGAACTTTTAAGCCGTCGGTCGGGAGTTCGAATCTCTCCTGGGACGCCATTAGGGGAATCAAAATATTCACTAAACAACTCAAACTACTAATTCCCAAACAAATAATACACCTTACGGGTGCTTATAACGAGCATTCAGACGAGTTATTCGTTATTATCAAGCGAGGATATGAACGGTAGTAGACCGCGAAAGATACTCTGTTAACAACGCAGCTCAACTTCTCGTCATCGTTATGATGGCGGGGCTTTTTCGTGTTATCGGCGTTGTGATCCGATGTGAATTTATCGATATATTCTGCACCGCTGTCACAATGCGTAGGGATCGGAAACTTTTTGGTATGTTGATGATGATTCTGACGTAGACCGACCGTTTACTACCGATACATGTAAAGATGAACGAGTCAGACCTCCTATGATATGTCGAATTAATTACACGTTTTATGTCTTATTATGTAAAAATTCACTTCTCGAAGATTCCTATATATGCGATAATACACACTGAAAACAATGACTCACGAATCCATATAGCAAGCGGAAAGCATCGTATCGTGTCGTCGTGGATGAGCAAGAAGCCATCGAGGGGGATAAAAATGAAAAAGAAAAAGAAAAAGATATTATTTGTATTAATACTTACATCTCTAATACTTGTGTCAGCATGTTCTTCTGGTGATAGCGCGAGCAATCCAAATAATAATGAAGAAATAGCAAAACTAAAAACTGAGATAGAAAATTTAAAGAAGGAGAATCAGAAACTTACTGATCAACTAAAGAGTAATTCTAACAGTAATTCGGAATCAACTTCTGCCGCTCCTAGTTCTGCAGAAACAGAACAAAAAGATGAGAAACTGGCAATGAATAAGAATGAAGCATTGATAATTGACGGTGTTGCCGAATATACCATTACTAATACAAAATTCGGGAAGAAAATAGAACCATCTAAACCAGGTAGCTTCTATACGTATTATGAATCAAAAGAGGCTGACTCCACTTATTTAGCAATAACGATAGAAGTAAAAAATCTTGGCAGCTCAGGAGAGAGAGCAGATTCATTCTTAGATTGTAAGATTAAGTACGATGACAAGTATGAGTATAGTATGTTCTCTACAATCGAGGATCGAGGAGGGGAAGATTTTACTTATACGAATATCACCAGCATTGAGCCCTTAAAAAAGGGGACGTTAATATTCTTGGCGGAAGTCCCTAAAGAAGTTGAGACATCTGATAAAAGCATTACTGCACTATTAACCATCGAAGGCAAAGAATATCAATATAAAATAAGATAGTATGGAAAAAAGGGTTGTCCTAAAAGTCATTTTTCTCATGTCTTTTGGGTCAACCCTTCTTTGTTTCTACACCAATAAGAAACTGCTTATCTAGTCGATGAGACTGTGAACTGGATCAGCGTTTTTTTGTCCGATAGCACATTCAGTGACAGAAAGGCCGTATGACCTGCGCTTGAACGGACACAGGGGCCGCTATTTCATGATTTCGGGGTATTTTTTGAGGGATTGCGGACACAGATGACGCTATTTGCTTCAAAACCAGCACTAAACTGCTTATTCGGGTCAAATAACGGCTCTACGGTCCGCTAGTATGGCGAATTAGTGGTGTTTGCTGCAAATAGCGGCTCGTGTGTCCGCTCCCGGCTCCTTAGGTAGAAAAAATCCACTTTAGGGACAGCCCCATTTATATGTAATAAACGATTCAAAAACGGGTGTAAACAGTATGCCGCTATTAAAATAACCCCGATGCTTTACTTTGCATGCGACAGGCTCGATGTATATTGCTGCGTAGACGTAAGCGGATTTTCCTCGTTAACGTGTCAGCTCTGCGTACACCGCACGCTGTAACGGGGAAAAACCAAGTTATCTTGCGCGCGATGAAGCGCTACAGTGATTATACTTGGTGGATTGGAATACCTTTTGTACTAATGTTCAACTTAAAATATCTCTTTAGACAACAAAAAAAACCCCGACATGTCGGGGTCTTGTGTAATTAAGTATGGCGTCCCAGGAGGGATTCGAACCCCCGACCGACGGCTTAGAAGGCCGTTGCTCTATCCAGCTGAGCTACTGGGACATATGAGCTTTTTTTGAAGAACATTTATGATCTTATCAAAATTACAGTTGTTGTGCAATAGAAATTGAATAATTTATTGTTTTTCATATTGTGGGAAATGGGTAAAGTGATGGTAAGTACGTATGTTTGCGTCTCAGCAGAAGTCAAGCAGATTATGGTATAATGCAGGAATACGGCGTTATTTTATGAAGGAATGGTCACTATAAGAAGTGACGGGCTATCTTCAATAAATACAATACATAACAAGTAAAAGCAACTTCCAAGTAAAGGCAGGTGTTACTTATTACAGACAGAGAAGAAGAGCATGCCCGAAAACATAATGTTGTCTTATTTCCCAAAACGTATCAGTATTATCAGGTAGAATTGACGCGACTCCTCGAATCGGAACGATATGCTGAAGCCGCGGAGCTTCTGGAATTTTTGCTGCAATTCGATGGGGAAGAGGAAGATACTCGCAGTGAATGGAGTGCGTTGTATGATTGGCTTCAAATGGTGTTTCCGGAACTAAGGAATCGGAGTGAAGCGCAGGCACATACCACACATATGGAGCAGGATGAGACAGAGCTTGAGGAAGAATCTGAGGAGAAGCTCTTGCAAGCTCAAGTCGCTAAGAAGCTGCGAACGGACGACCAATATGTTCGTCGCTTATTGGATTCACTCAAGGATATTACATTAGATGAACGCAAATGGCTGGTGCTGGAGCAACTGGCTAACGTCGATGATGAGGATCTGAATGATGACCTTATATTCTTAATGGAGAGAGAGACGCTTCACCCGCTCGTACAATTTGGTTTGCTGCAGATACTCAAGCGAAGAGGAGCGACTGGTGCGGTTACGTTCTGGCGGACAGGTGAGCAGATTGTCGTTCATATAGAGCGCACTCCGATGGACTATGCCTCATTTCCAGACAAACTGCGATTGCCCGCTCAATATGTCCATGATGTGGCAGCCCTGCGAGAACCTTCTTTAGCCTATTTTGCTGAGGAGATGTGGCAACAATTTCTAAGAGCCATCTACGGCTCAGTGTTGTATGATCAATTGCAGGACAATGATAATTCGGATACGAATGTTTGGGCTGCCGCACTGCACAAACTAGTCGCTGGATTCCTTCATCTGGAAGAGGAAGAGACTGAGGTGAAGCGCATGTACGCGGTCAGCGACGAGCAAAGAATGCGTTATGATCAGGCGTTGAAGAAATTGATGAAGGCGCGCTGAAACTATAGTACGATCCGATCATTATGCGTATATATGAGTAGGTACTATTCGTACAGTTTATGTGTGCGAAATCAGTGGTAGAAGGACTTGCCTTGAAAAACTATTTATTGTTCGATATAATATAGTGGTTATTCGAACGTGCAAGGGTACACTCGAGCCATGCGATCTTTTTGGAGGGGAAGGCATAAAATGAAAGCAACCTGGGAAAAAATAGAGAAGAACCTTGGGGTTCTGGAAGTAGAAGTCAATGCGGAGCGCGTAACGGAAGCGTTGGATCAAGCGTTTAAGAAAGTTCAAAAACGTGCGAACGTTCCTGGTTTCCGTAAAGGAAAAGTGCCTCGCCCAATTTTCGAAGCAAAATACGGTGTGGAAAGTCTGTACCAAGACGCCATTGATATCTTGCTCCCAGAAGTTTACACCCAAGCGATTAAGGAACAAAACATTCAACCTGTAGACCAGCCAGAAGTTGATGTTGAGCAATTCGGCAAGGGCCAAACATTCAAGTTCAAAGCTAAAGTTACAGTTAAGCCTGAAGCTAAGCTTGGCGAATACAAAGGTCTGAAGATCGAAACTGCTGCGGCTGAAGTAACAGAAGAAGACTTGAATGCTGAACTGGAGCGTGTACAGCAGCGTCAAGCTGAGCTGATCATCGTTGACGAAGATACAGCTAAGAATGGCGACACTGTAGTCATCGACTTCGAAGGATTTGTTGATGGCGAAGCGTTTGAAGGCGGCAAGGGCGAGCGTTACAGCCTTGAGCTCGGTTCCAACTCCTTCATTCCTGGTTTCGAAGAGCAATTGGTTGGTCTTGGAACAGGCGACTTCAAAGACGTTGAAGTATCGTTCCCAGAGCACTACCATGCTGAGAATCTTGCTGGCAAGCCTGCAACATTCAAAGTTAAAGTTCACGAAATCAAGCGCAAGCAGCTTCCAGTATTGGATGATGAGTTCGCTAAAGATGTCAGCGAATTCGATACGCTTGAAGAGTACAAAGCTGACTTGTCCAAGCAGCTTCAAGATCGCAAGAATCAAGAAGCAGAACAAGCTCGTGAAGCAGCAGTTGTGGAACAAGTATCCGCTAATGCTGAAGTTGAAATTCCTCGCGCTATGATTGAATCTGAGATTCAACACATGGTGAAGGATCTTGACAACCGTCTTCGCATGCAAGGTATGGACATCGATATGTTCTTGACTCTATCTGGCCAAACGATTGCTGACCTTCGTGAGCAAATGCAGCAAGAAGCTGACAAGCGCGTGAAGAACAACATCGTGTTGGAGCAAGTAGCTAAAGAAGAGAACCTGTCTGTATCTGATGAAGAGCTGGCGGAAGAACTGGAGAAGATGGCACAAGCGTACCAACGTTCTGCAGAAGAAATTCGCACGATCTTGGAGAAGAACGGCAACCTGGAGAACCTTCGTGAAGAAGCGTTGATCCGCAAAACAGTTAAATTCTTGGTAGACAACAACTAATCGCATATATTGGCTGAGGATAATACCCCCGGTTCAACAGGATAAGGCACGTCAATTTTATATTGCGTGCCTTATTTTTTCCTCGCGGTAACGGCTGTTAGATATCGAAACAACATAAACAACAGTCTTAGAACATGTGATGTTACACCTTCCTTGAGTATGGTACATGGTTGATAGGGCATACATATTTAGATAAGCATAAGATGAGTCGCGATGACTCTATTTTGCTATCTAGGCTAAGTAATGGTCGCAAGACCAGTGAAGGAACTACATATTTGCACGATCTACACTTTAATAACAGTGTGAAAATGACATTGTTGCTGGAACATGATAAAATACAATTGTATAGGATTGTAAAGCTTGATAAAGAAAAGAGGTTAGAATCATGAACCTGGTACCTATGGTAATCGAGCAGACGAATCGAGGCGAACGCTCTTACGATATTTACTCCCGATTGCTCAAGGATCGCATTATTTTCCTTGGCAGCGCCATTGATGATGACGTGGCGAACAGCATCATTGCTCAATTATTATTTTTGGCAGCAGATGATCCGGAGAAGGATATTTATCTCTATATCAATTCCCCTGGCGGTTCGGTAACAGCCGGTATGGCGATTATGGATACGATGAATCACATCAAGCCCGATGTATCCACAATCTGCGTTGGTATGGCTGCCAGCATGGGTTCATTGCTGCTGACTGCAGGAGCACCAAATAAACGATTTGCGCTTCCTAACAGCGAGATTATGATTCACCAGCCTCTTGGCGGTGTTCGCGGTCAAGCGACGGACATCAAGATTCACGCTGACTGGATTATTAAGACAAGACAGAAACTCAATCAAATCTATGTGGACCGTACCGGACAACCGCTCGAGAAGATCGAACGAGATACGGACCGCGACTACTTCATGAGTGCAGATGAAGCGAAGGAATATGGCATCGTTGATATGGTGCTCCATCCGGGCTCTTCATTGCCGAAGTAAGGAGGGAAGCGAATGTTCAAATTTAATGATGAGAAGGGCCAATTGAAATGTTCCTTCTGCGGTAAATCACAAGAGCAGGTTCGCAAGCTTGTTGCGGGCCCAGGTGTATATATTTGTGATGAATGTGTAGAGCTCTGCAATGAAATTGTAGAGGAAGAACTCGGTCATGAAGACGAGGTTGATCTGAAGGATATTCCGAAGCCGAAGGAGATCCGCACTATCCTGGATCAATATGTAATTGGTCAGGAGCAGGCGAAGAAGTCGCTGTCTGTAGCCGTATATAATCACTACAAACGAATCAACTCCCAGAGCAAGATCGAGGATGTTGAGCTTCAGAAGAGCAATATCTTGCTAGTAGGTCCTACGGGTTCTGGTAAGACGTTGTTAGCTCAAACGATGGCTCGGATCTTGAACGTCCCATTTGCGATTGCGGATGCAACTTCCTTGACGGAAGCCGGATATGTCGGTGAAGACGTTGAGAACATATTGCTGAAGCTCATTCAAGCAGCTGATTACGATGTGGAGAAGGCTGAACGAGGCATTATTTACATCGATGAGATTGATAAAGTAGCCCGTAAGTCGGAGAACCCTTCGATTACACGCGATGTATCTGGCGAAGGTGTGCAGCAAGCATTGCTTAAGATTCTTGAAGGCACAGTCGCTTCTGTTCCGCCGCAAGGTGGACGCAAGCATCCTCATCAAGAGTTCATTCAGATCGATACGACGAATATCTTATTCATTTGCGGCGGGGCATTTGATGGCCTAGAGCAAATTATTAAGCGTCGTGTCGGCAAGAAAGTGATCGGCTTTAATGCTGACGGCGGTCAGAAAGATCTGAAGGCTGGAGAATACTTATCGATGACGCTTCCAGAGGACCTGCTGAAGTTCGGTCTTATTCCGGAGTTCGTAGGACGTCTGCCAGTCATCTCTACGCTCGAGCCGCTCGATGAGAATACATTGGTTCGCATTTTGAGCGAGCCTAGGAATGCGCTGACGAAGCAGTATCAGAAGCTGCTTGAGATGGATAACGTGAAGCTGGAATTCGAAGAGGGCGCACTAGAAGCGATTGCGCGTGAGGCGATTAAACGCAACACGGGCGCACGCGGCTTGCGCGCGATCATCGAAGGAATCATGCTCGATGTGATGTATGAAGTACCTTCGCGCGAAGATATTACGACTTGCCGTATAACAGAGCAGGTTGTACGTGAACGAATCATTCCAGAACTAACGACGGAGAAGAAGAAAGAGGAAAGCGCCTAAGGGCGCTTTTCCGTCGTTCAACCGATAGGAGGGAGAATGAACATGTATTTGCGTCAACAGACTAGACCAGTTAAAGTTGGCAACCTCACAATCGGCGGGAGCAATGAAGTACTTATTCAAAGTATGTGTACGACGAAGACCGCCGATGTTGCAGCTACAGTAGCGGAAATTCTCCGCCTTGAAGAAGCTGGGTGTCAATTAGTTCGTGTAACTGTCAACAATGCGGAAGCCGCTGAAGCGATCAAGGAGATCAAGAAGCAGATTCATATTCCGCTTGTTGCAGATATTCACTTTGATTATCGACTTGCGTTGAAGGCAATCGAGAACGGAATCGATAAAGTTCGGATTAATCCGGGCAATATCGGTAAACGCGATAAGATTGAAGCGGTTGTAAAAGCGTGCAAGGAGCGAGGTATTCCGATTCGGATCGGTGTTAATGCAGGCTCGCTCGAAAACCATCTGCTGGAGAAGTACGGATATCCGACTCCAGAGGCGATGGTGGAGAGCGCTTTGTACCATATCGGCATATTGGAGGAGCTTGATTTTCACGATATCATCGTGTCTCTGAAAGCTTCAGACGTGCCGATGGCAATCGCCGCTTATACGAAAGCAGCAGAGGTAATCCCTTATCCGCTGCACTTGGGTATTACAGAGGCGGGCACGTTGTTCTCCGGTACAGTTAAGAGTGCGGCAGGTCTCGGCGCGCTGTTATCGATGGGCATCGGGTCGACGATGCGCATTAGCTTGAGCGCGGACCCTGTTGAAGAAATAAAGGTTGCGCGTGAACTGCTGAAGTCATTTGGCTTGATCACGAATGCTGCGACGCTGGTATCTTGTCCGACTTGCGGTCGCTTGGATATTGACCTGTTCTCCATCGCTAACGAGGTTGAGGCATACATTGCTAACGTCAAAGTTCCGATCAAGGTATCGGTTCTCGGATGCGCTGTTAACGGACCTGGTGAGGCGCGCGAGGCTGATATCGGCATTGCGGGCGCTCGCGGAGAAGGATTGCTGTTCCGATATGGGCAGATGATCCGCAAAGTGCCGGAGGCTGAACTGTTGAACGAGTTGAAGAAGGAAATCGACAACATTGTAGAGGTGTACGAGCGTACGGGCGAGATTCCTGGGCGCAAGCAGCATCTGCATCAATAAGTCGAGATCATGAAGTACGAATTGTAATGATACGTTAACATCAATAAAGAACCTCCAGTCACGCATGCAAATATGCGGTGAGACTGGAGGTTCTTTGCTGTTCCAGCTTAGACGCTGGCTGAAGCGGCTGGTTCAGATGCTGATTTGCCGCTTGCGGCATTCTTCTTATCCATGCGGCTAGTCCCGTTAAAGGTGCCGCCTTCTTTAATGATGAAAGTAGCGCTCACGACATCGCCGTTGAGTCTGCCGGTAGGCTCAATAACGCAGCTTCCGCTTACGTTCACATTGCCGCTTAATTGGCCAGCTACGATAAGATTAGCCGCTTGAATATTGGACGACACAGAGCCTGTGTCCCCGATCATAACATCTCTCGTACAAGTGATATCTCCGACAATCTTCCCTTCGATATGCAGATCCGTTTCGCAATGAAGCTTGCCTTCAAAGCGGCTGGCTTGTCCAACAATCGTATCTGTGCCAGGAGGTCGTTTGCTGGCCGTATTCTTATTAAACATGGACATCCTCCTACTCCTATGAACTATGAAATGTTATGGAGAAACGAGCATTGACATGGGATCCAGCGGCATATCGCGCCTAAGAATTTCAAAATGCAGGTGAGGTCCTGTACTGCGGCCTGAATTCCCTAGCTTACCAATCTGGGTTCCCATCTTTACTGCTTGATCGTTCTCGACCAGAATCTCGGACAGATGCAAATACCGTGTCGTTAGATTCGCTGTATGACGAATGATGATATAATTTCCTCTGGCATAATCGTACCCTGCTTCAATGACAGTCCCATCTGCGGCGGCCAGCACTACTTCGCCTATATTGCCTCCGATATCTAGGCCGTTATGAAACGCTTCTCTTCGATTAAATGGATCATCCCTGCTTCCAAATGTCGAAGTGATGCGTGTGGCTGTAGTAGGCCATAAAGTAGGTATTGCGTTTAATTCCTTTTTGACAACCTCAGCTTGTTTGAGTAGCGCTGGTATATCCTTATCCCATCGTAAAATAGTCGCCATCATATGATCGAGCTGCTGCAGCATGTCAGCAGTTGATGAATAAGCCGCTTGATAACCAGTAGGAGCAGGCGGCGAAACGAATTCACCTCCAACTGAATCCTGTTCTAAAGATAGCGAAGAGGGGCTTGTATGTAAGGAATGCAATCTTGGCTTCTCGCTGGATTCCGTTGATTGTTCTTCATTAGGAAGGGAAAGCTTGGTTGCGACACTTTCTGCAGATAGTTCGATATATTGCCGCAGCTGCTGCTCAAGTTTGGACACTGTATCCATTTGAGACTGCATGAGAGCAGATTCTTGATTCAGTACAGTTAGATCGGCTTCTAAAGCGGCGATTGCAGTTTGCTGCTGCTCTATCTGTGATTGCAGGGCAGTATTAAGCTCAGTGAGTTCACGATTGTGCTGAACATACATGATAAGCCCCGTAATGAGCGATATTATAAGACAGATCAACAGGATGATCACACTGATAGCGATTCGAGGAGAAAGCGAAAACTGAACAGCGGGCTGGTTCGGTCCCCGCATCCAGACCCATCTCCATGTTGTTGTTCTCTGCTTGTTCACGAAGCTTCCTCCTCATGAGCGTTGGATATATTGGTAAAAGGATAAGAGCTGTATAATCATCATGCGACAAGAATTGAACATTATTTCCATAATACAAGAAAAATTGCCAATTGAACACGATTTCATTCGACGATTTAGCAAATTTTACATACCGATCAAAAAAAATTATCACTGGTATTATGAACTTGATTAAGTTTCAATGGGGCAAAAACTTTCACTTTCCTCGAATATAGGGTAAAATCAGAAAATGTGTTATGTAAGGAAACATGACATTACACCATTAATGCGATAACTACTACTAGAAAGGGTGCAATGCATGCTGGATAAACTTAATGAATTCATTTTATTGTTCAATGATAAGATGTACTTGATGCTTATTGTTATTTTGATTGCTGCGGGGGTATGGTTCTCGTTCCGAACGGGATTTGTACAGCTCACGGCCATTGGCGAAACGTTCCGGATTCTTGTGGGGCGTGACACTAAAGATGAAGACGATTCGACAGAACCTTCAGAGAAGAAGGAAAAGAAAGGCGTTTCCTCATTCCAAGCATTTGCGATGAGTACGGCATCTCGTGTTGGTACCGGAAACCTGGCGGGCGTTGCGATTGCGATTACGCTCGGCGGTCCTGGCGCTGTATTCTGGATGTGGCTCATTGCGGTTATCGGTGCCGCTTCTGCCTTTATCGAATCGACACTCGCGCAAATCTACAAGGTTCGAGACGGTGATACGTTCCGCGGCGGACCAGCTTATTACATGGAAAAGGCGCTCAATGCTCGGTGGTTGGGAATTATCTTTGCTCTATTGATCACCTTCAGCTTTGGCTTCGTATTCAACTCTGTGCAGGCAAATACGGTTAGTGCGTCGTTTGGCGATTTGTTCAATATTAAACCTGCAACGATAGGTATCATTCTTTCCGTAATGGTCGTTCTGACGATCTTCGGCGGAGTTCAGCGCATAGCGAAGGTATCGTCAGTGGTTGTCCCAGTTATGGCGCTTGCATACATCGGGATTGCGGTAGTGGTTATGATCATGAACTATGAACAGATTCCTGAAGTATTCAGTCTCATCTTCAGCAATGCATTTGGATTCGAGGAAGCAGTAGCTGGTGGTATCGGTGCCGCTGTTATGAACGGTGTTAAACGAGGTTTGTTCTCGAATGAGGCAGGTATGGGTAGCGCTCCGAATGCTGCCGCAACAGCAACCGTAAGCCACCCTGTTAAACAAGGCTTAATTCAATCCTTCGGCGTATTTGTAGATACTCTTCTCGTGTGCAGCGCGACAGCGTTCATCATCTTGTTCTCCGGTGTTCCTATAACTGGCGAATTGAATGGAATTCAATTGACGCAGCAAGCACTTGCGGCAGAAATAGGCGATTGGGCACAATATTTCATCGGCTTTGCCATCTTCCTGTTTGCGTTCAGTTCCTTGATCGGTAACTACTACTATGGTCAGAGCAACATTGAATTTATAACGAAGAAAAAAGGTTGGCTGACTGCTTACCGAATCGGCGTTGTGGCTATGGTTATGTTCGGTTCGGTAGCGAAAATTTCGCTCGTATGGGATATGGCTGATTTGTTCATGGGCTTGATGGCTGTGATCAACCTGATAGCGATCTTGTTCCTTGGGAAGTTTGCATTTGCAGCGCTTAAGGATTATCGGGAACAGCGTAAGCAAGGGAAAGAGCCGCAATTCTACAAGGATTCTGTTCCTGGTCTGAAAAATGTAGAATGCTGGGATCGTCCGAACAACTAAAATGAATATGAAATTATAGAGCAGAGAAGCTAATTGTTTGCATCCTGCTTATAAGGAATCCGGCTAAGGGCAATACTACCAAGTATTAAACTTTGCCGGATTTTTTTGTGCCTATATTGCTTTTGATGAAGAAGCTAATGGATAAGGTACCCTTCGGGAGGATGGACAATTATGAATTTAAGTATGATCTTAATGCTGATCAACGCTTTCTTCGCGATCGTGATCGGTATATACTTCTGGAACCTGCTGCGAAGTCAGAAGTCAAACCGCAGTGCGGTTGACCGTGAATCGCGCAAGGAAATGGATAAGCTGCGCAAGATGCGCTCGATTACACTGACGAAGCCGCTAGCAGAGAAGACGCGCCCCGTGACGATGAATGACATCGTCGGTCAGCGCGACGGCTTGCGCGCGCTGAAGGCTGCGCTGTGCAGTGCCAATCCGCAGCATGTTATCGTATATGGCCCGCCGGGAGTGGGCAAGACTGCGGCCGCCCGCGTTATTCTCGAGGAGGCGAAGAAGAATCCAAGCTCGCCATTTACGCAGGAGGCGAAGTTTACGGAGATCGATGCGACAACGGCGCGCTTCGATGAACGAGGTATCGCGGATCCGCTGATCGGCTCCGTGCATGATCCGATCTATCAAGGAGCGGGCGCGATGGGGGTTGCCGGCATCCCGCAGCCGAAGCCGGGAGCGGTGACGAAGGCGCACGGCGGCATTCTGTTCATCGATGAGATAGGCGAACTACATCCTATCCAGATGAATAAGCTGCTCAAAGTGCTGGAAGACCGCAAAGTATACTTGGAGAGCGCTTATTACAATTCGGAGGACACACATATACCGACGTATATCCATGATATCTTCCAGAATGGACTGCCTGCTGATTTTCGCTTGGTAGGCGCAACTACGCGCTCACCTCAGGACATATCGCCAGCGCTGCGTTCTCGCTGCATGGAAATATTTTTTAGACCGCTGCTTGCGGAAGAAATTGAAACGATTGCCGAGCATGCGATCAAGAAGATTGGATTCCCGCCTTCGCCGGAGTCGGTCAGCGTACTGAAAAAGTATGCGACGAATGGACGCGAGGCCGTTAATATCATTCAGTTGGCGGTCGGATTGGCGCTGTCAGAGGGGCGATCGAGTGTTAATGCGGCAGATGTGGAATGGGTCATCAACAGCAGCCAGATCTCGCCTCGACCGGATCGAAAGGTAGGAAGCGAGCCTCAGATCGGTCTCGTGAACGGTCTGGCGGTGTATGGGCCTAATATGGGCGCTCTGCTGGAGATTGAAGTATCCGCGATACGTGTGAAGAACGGTCAAGGCAAATACACGATTACCGGTGTAGTTGAGGAAGAGGAGCTGGGCGGAGGGGCGCGTACGCTGCGCCGGAAGAGCATGGCTAAGGGCTCGATTGAAAATGTGCTCACCGTGCTGCGAAACAGCAGCTTTGAAACCGCTAATTACGATCTGCACATCAATTTCCCAGGCGGTTCTCCTGTAGATGGACCTTCGGCTGGTATAGCCATGGGCGTGGCGATTGCGTCCGCCATCAATCATTGGCCGATCGATCATGAGCTCGCGATCACGGGTGAGATGAGCGTACATGGTCGTGTAAAGCCAGTTGGAGGCGTGTTGGCGAAGGTGGAGGCAGCGTTTCAGGCTGGGGCGAAGAAGGTCATTATTCCGAAGGAAAACTGGCAAGAAATATTCGCTGGCTTGGAAGGACTGCAGGTTGTTCCAGTTGAGTATTTTGATGAAGTGCTGCGTCACACGTTCGGCTCGCAATGGCAGGAAGAATCGCTGGAGCTGCCTAAACCGTTTGAGCGTACTGCAGGCGCTTCAATGCCGCTTCTGCACGCTGACGCTTCTGATGCAAGTCCCGCCGATTGACGGCGGGATTGCTCATTGGCGTTGAGTCACTCAATTTGATACAATTGGTGAATATATAAGTAGCAATTGAAATAGACATCTATCTAGATAGCTTGGGGGTGCCATATCCATGAGGCTTAAACTTGCAAAGGGACGAACCTTGCCTATGCTTCCGCTTAGAGGATTGCTCGTCTATCCAAGCATGGTGCTTCATCTGGATGTCGGCCGCGACAAATCCGTGAAAGCGTTAGAGCATGCGATGATGGAAGATCAGATGCTGCTGCTCTGCTCACAATCGGAAACTAGCGTAGAGGAACCGACGAAAGAAGACATATACCAAGTCGGCACGATGGCCAAGGTGCGCCAGATGCTGCGGCTTCCGAACAGTACGATACGAGTATTGGTGGAAGGCGTATCGCGTGCGGAAATAGTGGAATACGTATCGAACGAGGAATTCTTTGAAGTGCAAGTTCAAGTGATTGATGATATCAATGACAAGACTGCAGAGATAGAAGCGATGATGCGGACATTGCTTGCTCAGTTTGAAAGCTATGTCACGCTATCCAAAAAGGTAACACCGGAAACCTTGGCAACGGTATCCGATATTGAGGAGCCTGGACGATTCGCCGATGTCGTTGCGAGTCATCTCCCGCTTAAGATGAAGGATAAGCAGGAGGTTCTTGAAACGAAGAACGTGAAGGAGCGATTATCCTTGCTGTTGTCGCTCTTGAACAACGAGAGCGAAGTGCTGGAGCTTGAGCGCAAGATCAATTCGCAGGTTAAGAAGCAGATTGAGAAGACGCAGAAGGAATACTATTTGCGCGAGCAGATGAAGGCGATCCAGAAGGAGCTCGGTGATAAAGAAGGCCGAACTGGCGAGATGGATGAGCTTCGTCAACAGATGAAGGAGCTTGAAGCGCCAGATAAGGTGAAGGAGAAGCTTGCGAAAGAGATTGATCGACT
Organism: Paenibacillus sp. EB106-04-04-XG159; assembly: GCF_058791835.1. NCBI lineage: Bacteria > Bacillati > Bacillota > Bacilli > Caryophanales > Paenibacillaceae > Paenibacillus > Paenibacillus sp. EB106-04-04-XG159. The sequence continues at coordinate 298,197 of NZ_JBYTDY010000004.1, forward strand.
GGAGAAAATGCCGCCTACTTCAGCGGAGAGCTCCGTTATTCGCAATTATATTGATTGGCTATTATCCGTGCCGTGGGGCAAGTGTTCAGAGGATGATCTGGATCTGGCTAAAGCAGAAGCTGTTCTGGAAGCGGATCATTACAGCCTGGAGAAGCCTAAAGAACGTGTGCTGGAATACTTGGCTGTGCAGCAGCTGGTGAAGCGCATGAAAGGACCCATTCTATGTCTAGTCGGACCTCCGGGTGTTGGTAAGACCTCATTGGCGAGATCGATCGCCAAGTCGCTGGGTCGACAGTTCGTCCGCATCTCGCTCGGCGGTGTAAGGGATGAAGCGGAGATTCGCGGCCATCGCCGCACTTATGTGGGAGCGATGCCTGGACGGATCGTGCAAGGCTTGAAGTCAGCGGGCACGATGAATCCGGTGATGCTGTTGGATGAGATCGACAAGATGGCGTCCGATTTCAGAGGCGATCCTGCTTCTGCCTTGCTGGAGGTGCTTGATCCGGAGCAGAACAATTCGTTCAGCGATCATTTCATCGAGCTTCCGGCCGATCTGTCACGCGTGATGTTTGTAACAACAGCGAATGCCGTTCATAATATTCCTCGACCGCTCTTAGATCGGATGGAGATTCTTCCATTGTCCGGCTATACGGAGCTGGAGAAGCTGCAGATTGCGGTTCGACACCTGCTGCCAAAGCAGAAGCGTGACCATGGGTTGGAAGAACAGCAGGTACAGTTAGATGAGGAAACGATTCGCAAGGTTATTCGTCTGTATACCCGAGAAGCTGGTGTGCGGCAGCTTGAACAGCGCTTAGCGGCATTATGCCGTAAGGCCGCGAGACGAATTGTATCTGAGCAAGTTGAGCAGGTATCAATATCGGCGGATGAGCTGGAATCGTATCTTGGCATTCCACGCTATCGTTATGGCCAATCGGAGAAAGATGATCAGATTGGCATGGTGACTGGCTTAGCGTGGACGGAAGTCGGCGGCGACACGCTTAGCATCGAGGTAAGCGTCGTTCCAGGTTCCGGCAAGCTGCTGCTTACAGGCAAGCTGGGAGACGTGATGAAAGAGTCCGCACAGGCTGCCTTCAGCTATGTAAGAGCCAAAGCTGAGCAGTGGCACCTTGACCCTAGCTTCCATGAGAAGCTGGATGTGCATATTCATGTGCCGGAAGGCGCTATTCCGAAGGATGGCCCGTCTGCGGGCATCGCGATGGCTACCGCGCTAGTATCTGCTCTGACGAAACGCTATGTATCGAAGGAAGTAGCGATGACGGGCGAGATTACGCTGCGCGGCAGAGTATTGCCGATCGGCGGCTTGAAGGAGAAGGTTATAGCGGCGCATCGAGCTGGAATTAAGAAGGTTGTATTCCCTCGCGACAATGTGCGTGATGTGGAAGAGATTCCGGAAGGTGTGCGTCAAGAGCTGACCCTTGTGCCTGTAGAGCATCTGGATGAAGTGCTGGAGCATGCGATTCTAGATGAGCGGAACAGTTCAATATAGCATCTATGCAGCGGGCGCTGTTTTAGGCGTCCGCTGTTGCTCGTGCAATAAATCAATTATACTGTTAACGCAGTTATTCATATTATTCGAGGTGAAAGCATACATGAAAATTACACAAGCAGACTTTATTATTAGTGCAGTTGGACCTGCTCAATATCCGGAAGACGGTTTGCCGGAAATCGCACTGGCGGGGCGCTCTAATGTCGGTAAGTCATCGCTCATCAATCGTCTCATCCAACGTCGCAATCTAGCGCGTACAAGCTCTCAGCCGGGCAAGACACAGCAGTTGAACTATTACCGGATTAATGATGCTTACTACTTCGTAGACGTGCCAGGATACGGTTTCGCCAAAGTATCCAAGACACAGCGTCAGGAGTGGGGACGAATGATTGAGACCTACTTCCAGGACCGTGAGCCGCTTAAGCTTGCACTACAGGTAGTTGATCTCCGCCATCCGCCGAGCAAGGATGATATTCTAATGTATGATTGGCTGTCCCATTACAACATTCCATTGTGTGTGGTCGCCACGAAGGCAGATAAACTGCCGCGCAGCAAATGGGCATCCCATCTTAAGGAAATCCGCAAATCGCTGCTGATGCGTCCTGATCACAAATTAATTATGTTCTCTTCTGAGACAGGAGCAGGGAGAGATGAGCTGTGGGAAATGATTGTTGAAGCTGCTGGAACTGGCGAACAGGTGGATCAGGATACGGCGGAATAAAGGCTTATCGTCATGTATAGCGCAGGACAAGCATGCAAAACAATTCGCAACCCTGCATGGAAATACGTGGAGGAATGGATTGAGCGCAAATAAAACGGTGATTATTTGAGCGGAATTCGGAATTGTTCCGTTTTTTTAGAGAATCTCCTCAATTATCAAGGCCGGTGAACAGGAATTGAACTGACGGCTGTAGTATAATGATTACATGCACATCAAGCATGAAGGAATTGAGGAGATATTTATGGCTAGACGATTAGCCACAGAGTATGTGAAAGCCCGTATGCAATTAACAGAAGCTCAGTTGACCCGCTTACTGCAATCTTTAGTCGGACAGCCGATAGGCTGGCATGTTAAAGTATTGGAAAATGGATCTCAAGAAGTAGTTCTTGAGGACGGAAAGGGCGATGAGATTACTTTCTTGTTTGAAAAGCAAGGGAATCGGTATGTCTGTGCGACGTCTTGCCGACTGCGGCATCCGATGCTTACTCAAATTATGCAAAAGCTAATGTCTACTTTCCGTGGAGAAGCGATTGTGAATCGGGTATTCGCTGGATTTACGATCACTTATTTCTACGAGGATGGTTCGGTTTCCAAGATCGTGGAGAACAAGGGAGACGAGGCGCGAATCGTATACGAACAAAAGGATACGGCTAGCAAGCTGCAGCATGTGTTCGTGAAGAAGACGGTCGAACGGCAAATTGGAGAGATCCAGCACCGCATCAACCAGCTGCTTGACGAACGCAACCGTACGCATGATCCCGCTCAAATCACTCGCATTGATGGCGAGCTGCAATCCATGGTTCAACAGCTGTTCATGTTGGAAGCTTAAGAATACGACATCATATTAATAAGAGAGGCCGCATCTGCTCTGCAGGAGATGCGGCTTTTTATTATGAATGCGGCTGCTTATGCGTTGATCGACTTGATTATAGCGGGATGTCTTAAAAAAGACTGTATACTCATGATGATGGCTGGAACCGTTTTGTCCATAGCGTGCATAGCATATACAGTGTGCCTTTTACTAAACCTTAACGATCTATTCATAGCTCGATATCTGGTCAAGCTGACCTATTGCAATGTCATAACTTGGCGAATACAACGAATGCATGGCATTGAAACGAACGATAATTAACCATATCCTAGCATTATCGCTATCACCATACAGACATCCGAATCATATGGTAAAGATGAGTAATTAATGTTCGGAATAGGCGGTCTGTCAATTTACAAAAAAAGTAGTTGCAATAATCAGCGTTAGATGTTATTTTTAATCTCGTTGAAAACATTATAGGAACCAGGATTCACTCAGGACATTGTATGTTGCGAGAGATTTTTCCCTCGGGAAGTGAATGACGTAGGTCCTAGCGGATGAAATTTTTTTCAAACATTTTATTCCTAGGAAGGGGGAACCGGAAGATGGAATACTCAACTTTCGGAAGACACGTTGCTGTTGACACGTGGGGAGTCGATTTTGACTTACTTAATGATGCTGATTTCCTCCAGTCTCAACTGGTTGAGGCTGCAGAAGCTTGCGGAGCGACGGTGTTGTCGGTCCAATCTAAGCAATTTGAACCTCAAGGAGCTACAGTGCTCGTATTGCTGTCGGAGAGTCATTTGTCCATCCACACTTATCCTGAGCGGAAATTTGCTGCAATCGACTGTTATACCTGCGGAGAAACAGTTGATCCGCAACTGGCCATTGATTACCTGGTATCAGTGTTGAAACCAGAGAAGACTTATGCAAAAAAATTGGTTCGCGGACTTGGTGAGATGGAAGTAGTAACGCCAGAGATGAAAGTTACGGAGCTTGTGTAATACGTCCAGCGTGAACAGCACCGGTACAAAGAACGTAGGATATGTTTAACAGCGGTATGATAGCCGCAGCGTCAAAAAGACCCGTCGAGTTATGCTCGATGGGTCTTTTTACAATATAAGGTGCTTGGGCGCTTACCCCTCCAACCTGGATAGAAGATTTATCCTCCAGTTTATGTATAAGGAGGAGACCCGACTGAGACACTAGAATTGGAATGATTTTCAATGTTTATTCAAAATTGTCGGAAGTCAATTTGGTGAACTGTGTTATAATGAGAATTATTATTATTACAATAATGTTCTAATTACGTATAAAGCAGGTGAACATCGATGCATGTAGTCGTCGTCGGCATGAACTATCGAACGGCTCCAGTCGAAATTCGTGAGAAATTTGCGCTGCCTGAGGCCCAGTGGGCCGATGCCGTTCATCATCTTAGAGAAGTGAAGAGTGTACTAGAATGCGTCATCGTATCTACCTGCAACCGTACGGAAATGTATGTTGTCGTGGATCGGCTGCATATGTGCGGGCATTTCATACGTGGATTCATGGAGCAATGGTATGGTATGCCTAGACAGGAGTTTACTCCATACTTGTATATCCACGAAGGTGATCAGGCAGTTGAGCACTTGTTCCGAGTCGCTGCCGGCTTAGATTCAATGGTCGTAGGTGAAACGCAAATTTTAGGACAAATTCGACAAGCTTTCTTATTCGCGCAGCAGCAGGGTACAACAGGCACCTGCTTTAACCATTTGTTCAAGCAAGCGATAACGTTGGCGAAGCGTGCGCATGCGGAAACGAATATAAACGATAATGCAGTATCCGTCAGCTATGCGGCAGTTGAGCTGGGCAAACGGATATTCGGCTCATTCGCAGGTAAAAAGGTACTGATCCTGGGAGCGGGCAAGATGAGCGAATTAACGGTTAAGCATTTGTACGCAAATGGTGCAGCGGAAGTTATGGTCGCCAATCGTACGCTTGAGCGGGCGGAGCAATTGGCTAAACAATATAACGGCAGATCTTGCACACTGGAGCAAGTGGATCAATTGCTTATGGACGCAGACATCGTGATCAGCTCGACGGGTTCACCGGGCTATGTGCTTCATAAAGAGGATGTTGAACGCGCCATGAAGGATAGACGCGCTCGTCCAATATTCCTGATCGATATTGCTGTTCCTCGAGATCTGGACTCGGCGATATCGGATCTGTCGAATGTATTTCTATATGACATTGATGATCTGGAAGGCATCGTAGAAAGCAATCTGGCGCAGCGCAATAAAGAAGCGGTCAAGATTGAGGCGATGATTCGCGGAGAGATACAACAATATCATCAATGGCTTAATATGCTAGGCGTGTCTCCGCTTATCCGCGCTCTTCAAGCGAAGGCGGATCGAATTCATCAAGAAACGATGATCAGCATGTTCAATAAGCTTCCCGATCTTACGGAGCGAGAAGCCCAGATCATACGCAGGCTTTCCAAGAGTATGCTGAATCAACTCATGCATGACCCTATTTTGCAGTTGAAAGAGCTTGCCTCGGATAATAATAGGGATGATGCGTTGAAATATTTCACTGAGCTGTTTGCATTGAGCCATGAGCTGAATCAAGAAGTGGAACATGATATGAAGAATAACGATGCCGACCGAAGCGGTGCGCAGAAGCGCAATTTAGCGTCTCAAGCGAATGAAGAGGTTCATGATTCAGATCGAATCAGACCTGCTTTGTCGTGGGCGACCGTCACGTGGTGAGTGGTTGACGACGGGAGGCGACGGGGTTACATGGTAACCAGTACGTGGATATATGATGCGATCATTTACACATATGCCCTGAGCCTTCTGTTTTATTTTTCCGATGTTGTGGGTGTTAATCGGGGAGCGAAGCGGATGGGCACAGGGCTTCTTGTTTTTGTATGGGTGATGCAGACGGCATTTTTAGTGGTAAGGCTGTTTCGCCATCAGGACATGCCTATGTTCAGCAGCTACGAGTTTATGTTTTTAATTTCGTGGGGGCTGGTAACGGCATCGCTTGTCATCAATCGATTTTTTCATATCGAATTTATCGTATTTTTTGTGAATTTATTCGGCTTTGCCGTAATTATAATAAATATGCTGCTTGATCCTACGGCTCCTTCGGCTTTAATGGAATGGGAGATGATGCACAATATATTGACTTTCCATGTTGCTTTGGCGGCAGGAGGCTTTGCTGTTCTTACGATAAGCGCCGTGTACGCGGGAATGTATATATTTCTCCATCATCGGCTTAAAGCGAGAAAGTGGTCTGACGCTGTGCGCCGCATGCCGAGCCTGGAACGAATACAGCATGCATCCCTGCTTGCTGCGTCGATCGGCGTCGCTTTCTTTCTGCTATCTCTATCGGTAGCTGTTGGCGCCGTATTTCTTGGTGGTCGAGTTGAAGTGCTGTTTGACTCTAAGGTGCTGCTTACAGCCTTCTCATTGTGCTTGTACGGTATTTATATCGTCAAGCGTCGAAGACAGAAGCTAACTGGCCTGCAGGTTGCTTGTTTTAATTTGATATGCTTTTCAGCCATGCTGATCAATTACTGTTTGAATTCCGTGAGCACATTTCATCGCTGGTTAGGGGTGTAGAAATGATGGGGAATGAAACGGAGCTTGACGAAGAACGCGATTATCCGCAATATGCGATCATGTTGAATCTGAGAGGCAAGCTGTGTACGGTGATAGGCGGAGGTCAAGTAGCAACGAGAAAGACTAGGCAGCTGCTGGAGTGTGGAGCTGAGATTAAGATCATCAGCCCAGTTCTATCTGCTGAACTGGCAGAACTAGTTGAGCAGCGTGCTGTTCAGTACGTGGAGCGTGAATATGAGGAGCGCGATATCAATGGCGCATGCCTCGTATTTGCGGCTACGGATGACCCTATCGTAAATGAACGAGCAGCGATCGATTGCCAGGCGGCAAAGGTTCTCGTTAATGTGGCTCATGCATCGACGAGGTCTGACTTTACCAATCCCGGCGTGCTTCGGTACGGGCCAGTACAAGTTAATGTTTCGACAGGTGGAGCAAGCCCGACGCTGACACGTCACATCATAGAGAAGGTTGACCATATTATCGATGATCGAATAGCTGTGCTAGCGGATAAGCTGCATAGAGCTCGGGTCGAAGCACAGAGTCATATCAAGCATGATGAGCAGCGCATGGAATGGCTGCGCCTTTATAGTGATCTATGTTGGGAGGCATGGGAGCGGAAAGAGCCGCTTCCGGAGTGGTCGCTATGGGTACAACTGCAATGGAATCAGATATCGCAGCTAGGACAATCCGGGGAGGAAACAGGATGAGAACGATTCGAGTAGGTACGAGACAGAGCGCATTGGCATTGACTCAAACGGGGCATGTGATTGCTGCGCTGGAAGCGATATGTCGAGAAGAGCAATTGCCCTTTAAGTTTGAGACCCATAAGATTGTGACGAAGGGAGATCGGATCTTGGATGTTACACTGTCCAAGGTTGGCGGCAAGGGGCTGTTTGTGAAAGAGATTGAGCAAGCGCTGCTGGACGAAGAGATCGATATGGCTGTTCATAGTATGAAAGATATGCCATGGGAGCTTCCTGAAGGTCTGTGCATCGGTGCGATTCCGAAGCGCGAGGACCCGCGTGATTGTCTAATTATGCGTACTGGCTCATCTCTTGACGATCTGCCACATGGTGCTAAGGTGGGAACAAGCAGCCTGCGTCGAGCTGCCCAGCTTCAAGCTCAGCGCCCTGATCTTCAGATCGAGCCGCTGCGCGGTAATATCGATACCCGATTAAAGAAGCTGGAGACGGAAGGGTTCGATGCCATCGTTCTTGCCGCTGCCGGACTTCACCGCATGGGTTGGCATGACAAGATAACGGCGTATATTCCAACCGATGTCTGCTTGCCTGCGGTTGGCCAAGGCGCACTATCTATCGAATGCAGAGCGAATGATGACCAACTGCTGCGGCTGCTGGAGCGTTACCATTGTCAGGAAACAGCCGAAACGGTTAGTGCGGAGCGGGCGTTCCTCGGCAAGCTGAACGGCGGCTGTCAAGTTCCTATTGGTGCCTATGCGGAACAGGAAGGCAGCGACGGTATGATCCGTCTCACTGGTCTCGTAGGCACTCCGGATGGAAGCACAATTCTCAGCGCAACACTAGCGCTAGATCAACCAGAGAAGCTCGGTACAGCGGTGGCTGAACAACTGATCGAGCGAGGAGCCGATCACATATTGTCCCAGTGGAGAGGATGAAGCGTGTGGGAGAGCGGGATGTCGGCATAGCTGGAGCGACAGGAAATGTAGGCGAAGCAGATCGTTCAGATCGTATAGATCATCCAGACCGCACAGACCATCCAGATCATTCAGATCATGCGGATCGTTTATCCGAAGCAGTCAAGCGCGGCAAGGTGTTTCTAGTCGGTGCAGGGCCGGGAGAGGCCGGCCTCATCACCGTCAAGGGACTTCGCTGCTTGCAGGAAGCGGATGTCGTCGTATACGACCGCTTGGCTGGGCCACGCTTAGTTCAGATGGCGAAGCCGGGGGCGCGCAAGATATATGTCGGCAAGCTGCCGGAACGCCATGCAATGGAGCAGCGGCAGATTAACTTGCTGCTCGTAGAGCTGGCGTCAGCGGGCCAGACGGTCGTCAGGCTGAAAGGCGGAGATCCGTGCGTATTCGGGCGGGTGGGCGAAGAGGCCGCCTTGCTGAAGCAGCATGGCATCACGTATGAGATTGTGCCTGGCGTCACTTCGGCAGTGGCCGCGCCTGCATATGCGGGCATACCTGTCACTCACCGTGACCGCTCTACTTCCTTCACCGTCATTACAGGCCATGAGAAGCAGGATCGGCTTGCGGATCTGGTCTCATGGGAAGGACTGGCGAAGGCGGTCGGCACAGTTATCTTCTTGATGGGGGTAGGCAATCTGCGATTTATCGCTGAGCAGCTTATCAGCTTCGGTCGTGATCCGAATACGCCAGTCGCGCTTGTACGTTGGGGGACTTATGCTGAGCAATCGACGTTAACAGGCACGTTGTCGACAATTGCGGATGAAGTGGAACGAGCCGGCTTCAGTTCTCCGGCAGTGATCGTGATCGGCGACGTTGTTCTGGAGCGGGAACAGCTGCAGTGGGCTGAGCTGCGTCCGTTATTCGGACAGCGCATATTAGTGACAAGAGCTCGCGCTCAATCCGCCTCCTTCGTGCGAGCGATAGAGGATCTGGGCGGCGAGCCTTATGAATATCCGGTTATTGAAACGAGGCTGCCGAAATCCACCGCTGCGCTAGAAGAAGTAGAGCTGCGAATCAATCAGCTCAGTCAGTATGACTGGCTGATTCTAACGAGCGCTAACGGGGTTCACTATTGGATGGAGCATATGCGCCGCTTAGAAACGGATGTTCGTAAGCTTAGTAGACTGCGAATTGTCTCGGTCGGTCCTAAGACGTCAGAGGCGATGAGAGATTATGGTTTGATTCCAGATCTGGTAGCGGAGCAATTCAGCCAAGAAGGATTATGGACCCTGTTAGAAAAGGAACTATCACCTGGACAGCGTGTATTGATGGCAAGAGGAGATCTGGCTCGCCCGTGGTTAGGGCAGAAGCTGCGTGCTTCGGGTATAGAAGTAGATGAAATAGACATCTACGAGACTGTGCTGCCGGAGCAGGATGACCCGCATATGCTGGAGCTTCTGCGCGAAGGCGCGATCCATTGCATTCCGTTTACCAGTTCCTCAACGGTAACGAATCTATTGGAGCTTCTTCGCTGCCAAGGCGCGGATGATGGCATTGAGCTCTTGAATAGGGCTCGAATCGTATGTATCGGCGAGATAACAGCGCGCACAGCGCGTGAAGCAGGGCTTCGTGTTGATGCTGTCGCGGAGCATTCCACGATGGAGGGGCTGCTGCAGACGATACTAAACCGTAACTCAATAGATTAAACAACTGCTTACAAGCTGATTCAGCATTTTATATACTTAGAAGATATGACAGATTAGATGCTCAAGGAGGAACACCCCTATGACTTACCCCGTTACAAGATTGCGCCGACTCCGGAAGACGGCAGGAATCCGCAGCATGGTGCGTGAGACTGTGCTTCATGTCCATGACTTCATCATGCCAATATTCGTTACCGGCGGCACGCAAGTGAAGGAAGAAATCGCTTCTATGCCTGGGGTCTATCATTTTTCGTTAGACTTGCTTAATCAAGAAGTAGAAGAGATTGTATCGCTTGGCATTCCAGCGGTTATCCTATTTGGTCTTCCAGAGACCAAGGATGCTGTAGGAAGCTCGGCATTCGATGCAAACGGAATTGTGCAGCAGGCGACTCGTCAAATTAAAGCTCATTTCCCGGATCTTGTCGTTATTGCGGATACTTGCTTGTGTCAGTTCACAGATCATGGTCATTGCGGCATGGTGCATGTGCATGAAGTGAATGGGCGTCAAGTGGGCGATGTAGATAATGATTCCTCGCTTGAATATCTCGTGAAGACTGCTGTATCGCAAGCGGAAGCGGGTGCGGACATTATCGCGCCTTCAAACATGATGGACGGATTCGTGCATGCGATTCGCGCTGGGCTTGATGAAGCGGGCTATTCCGATGTGCCGATCATGTCTTACTCAGTCAAATACGCATCTGCGTTCTACGGACCATTCCGCGACGCGGCGCATTCAGCTCCGCAGTTTGGAGACCGGAAGACGTATCAGATGGATCCGGCCAATGCTCGTGAAGCGCTGCGCGAAGCGGAAGCGGATGTGCTCGAAGGTGCTGATATGCTGATGGTTAAGCCCGCGCTGGCTTATATGGACATAATTCGTTCACTCAAGGAGCAGTTTGACCTGCCGGTTGTTGCTTATAATGTGAGTGGAGAATATTCGATGGTGAAAGCGGCGGCGCAATTTGGCTGGGTGGATGAACGTGCAATCGCGCTGGAGATGCTGACAGGAATGAAGCGGGCGGGCGCTGATATGATCTTGACTTATTATGCGAAGGACGCGGCACGTTGGCTTCAAGCTTAATTGTGTAATAGTAAAGCAGCAGGCCGGTAACTGGGAATTGAAATTCCGCGGTTCACCGACCTGCTCGTTAGTTCGTCGTATTGAATTAATTCACATATTGACTTGCATAGAGGCGAGATACATCAAGCGTATATTGGTTCGGGCTTAGTAGAATAACTTGTTCTTGCTCCAGCTGTTGCAGTATGTTGTCCAGTTCTGCTTGATGAACGCCTGCCAGCCCTGATATATATTCGCGGTCGAATGGGGTCTCGACGAGAATGCTGTCTCCGACACGTTTGCCCAACTGTTGAGCAAGTCGCACGATGTGTTTAACGACCCGCGCGGATGGTTCTAGAAACGTCAGGTCGTACACCTGAGAATCTCTCGCTCTGAGGTGATTGTTTAGCTGCAGCATGAGTTTCTGGACAATATCAAAATGCGTTCGCAGCAGCAGTTGAAAATTGTCATTCGTAATCGTCAGCAGGATTGTATCTTCCATCGTCTCGATCGTAGAGGAGCGAGGCTGCCCAGCGATTAGCGCTAATGCGTTAAAGCTGTCGCCGGCGTGCAAAGTAGTTAATATGATTTGCTGTCCTTCACGATTGGAGATGTAAATCTTGACGGATCCGCGAATGATAATACAAAAGGATTGAATAGAGTCTCCCTGTTCAAACAACACGGTATTAGGGTTGAATTCGAGGCGGGACATAATAGAGGATGCGATAATAAGCTGGTCATCCGTCAAGCCTGAAAACAACGGAACCTGCTTAAGAAGCTCAATCATGAATATAACCTCTTTGTTCCAAGTATGTTTTTAACTAGTGTAGCACAATCAACTGGATGATTATAGATGGGAGTTGTTGAAGTTGACGAATAATTCACAGAGACGTCGTGATGAACGTTCGTATGCAGCGTTTGAAGAAGCTAAGAAATATATTCCTGGCGGTGTGAACAGCCCTGTTCGCGCGTTTAAATCAGTCGGGCTGACACCGTTGTACATAGAGCGCGGAGAAGGTGCTCGCGTGTATGATATCGACGGCAACGTATTTCTCGACTATGTAGCATCTTGGGGACCGCTTATTCTTGGGCACACCCATCCGGAAGTCATTCGTGCGATCCAGGAAACGGCTGCGAAAGGGACAAGCTTCGGCTCTCCGACTGAGCTGGAAACGGCGATGGCTAAACTTGTTGTGGAGCGGGTACCTTCCGTTGACATCGTGCGGATGGTCAATTCCGGTACAGAAGCGACGCTGAGTGTTATTCGTTTAGCACGAGGCATAACGAAGCGAAACAAGATCGTAAAGTTTGAAGGCTCTTACCACGGTCATTCGGACAGCCTGCTTATCAAGGCAGGGTCCGGGATCGCGACGTTAGGGCTGCCTGACAGCCCTGGGGTTCCACAAAGTGTAGCCAGCAACACGATAACGGTTCCGTATAATGATCTGGAAGCGACGAAACTCGCGTTCGAGCAATATGGCGAAGATATCGCATGTGTAATCGTTGAGCCGATTGCGGGCAACATGGGCGTCGTGCCTCCTCTGCCTGGCTTCCTTGAAGGATTGCGCAGTTTGACGGAGCAGTATGGCAGCCTGCTCATATTTGATGAAGTGATGACAGGCTTCCGTGTGCATATTAACTGTGCGCAAGGCCGCTTTGGCGTTACGCCTGATCTTACCTGCTTCGGCAAAGTAATCGGCGGCGGACTGCCAGTCGGCGCGTACGGCGGTAAACGCGAGTATATGGAGCAGATCGCGCCAAGCGGTCCAATCTATCAGGCAGGTACGCTCAGCGGCAATCCGCTCGCGATGGTTGCGGGCTATACGACGCTGTCCTTGCTGACACCTGAAGTGTACGACAATCTGGAAGCGAAGTCCGCAAGACTGCAAGCTGGACTAGAGAGCAATGCCAAAGAGCTGGGTATCCCAAGCGTAGTGAACCGAGTTGGCTCCATGGTATGCCCATTCTTCACAGGTGAGGCTGTAATTAACTTCGAGACAGCGAAGAAGTCGAATCTGGATCATTTCCGCAGCTATTTTAAAGCTATGCTGGATTATGGAGTGAGCGTTGCTCCATCTCAGTTCGAGGGCATGTTTGTTTCCAACGCCCATACGGATGCTGACATTGATATGACGATAGAAGCGCATTATAATGCATTGAAGCAGCTATAATTGCGATTGCGAGGGGACGGACTGCTTAAAGTCCGTCCTTTATGTTTTCATAGGGAAAGGAATGTATTCCATATATGAGTACACGAAATTGGGCTCGAAGAGGCGAATGGCTGGAGCTTACACCTGGGCGTGCGATACTGCAGGATCAAGAACATGTCGAACAGTGGTTAAAGGAGACGATACATGTTCCGCAGCATCTGCTTCGCAGCTGGAAAGCGAATGAAGGCATCAAGATCGCGGGCGATCGACTTCGCTTGCATGTATTTGAGCCGGAATCAGTTGGGATCGAAGCCGCGGATCAGCCTGCCGACATCCTGTATGAGGATGATGCTTGTCTCGTTGCTTATAAACCGGCGGGCATGCCGGTGCACGCTGCTTCGAGTGAGCAGGAAGCAGCGCGGGCGGCGCTTGCGAATGCTGTCGCCTGTCATTATGTGTGGACAGGTCAAGAAGTTCGCATTCGGCATATTCATCGGCTGGATGCGGATACGACAGGACCTGTCCTGTACGCCAAAAATGCGCTCGCGCATGCGATTCTGGATGAAGCGATGCGCGAGAAACGGATTCGACGTACCTATGCGGCGCTTGTCCATGGGCGGATGACGCAGATAAACGGCGTAGTCGATGCGCCGATCGGCAAGGATCGTCATCACAGCGGACGAAGACGTGTATCGCCTAACGGTGACCGAGCGGTGACACATTATGAAGTGCTGCGAGCAGGGGATCAATACTCTTTGGTTCAGCTCGAGCTTGAAACCGGCAGGACCCATCAAATTCGCGTACATATGAGTCACATCGGTCATCCGCTTGTCGGAGATGAACTGTATGGCGGAGTAACGAAGCTGCTGCAGCGTCAGGCGCTGCATGGGGTTGAACTATGCTTCCCGCATCCGTTTAGTGGACAAGTGATCCAAGTACAAGCACCGATGCCATCGGATATGGCGCATTGTTGTGAAAAAATATAGTCATGCTCCCTCCAAAACGTCCATATGATGAAGTAATGAACATAGTCTGACTTTGCGATAGGTTGGCCATGAAGCGGGCAATCGCTGTGTCATTACTTTGAGCAATGCATGGATAGCAGGTTGGAACTGCGGGAGGAGGAGCAGTCGGTGTATGATGAATCTTATGGTTTAAGATTTGATATTTATGAACGCGTGCATTTATCTGACGAGCATGTCGGCATTGATCAGCTGGAGGAGGTAGAATTAACTCCTCACATTCAAGTGCTGCCAGCCGGCGAGCAGGTTACCGTCAGAGGCAGCTTGCTGCTCGCTGGAGCGTATATTGGAACATCGGAAGACCGTCGAAGCCAGACACTCGAACATTGGATTCCTGTTGAGATCACACTGCCGTTGAATCGTGTTCGCAGCTTGGATGAGATACGGGTGGATATTGAAAATTTTGATGTGGATCTATTATCTACTCGTTCACTTAACATTACGGGAGTGCTGTCTCTTAGAGGTATTCATATGGAACAGCCGGAGCAGCCTGCATGGGAGTCGGAGCAATTCACCGTCATTCATGAAGCGCCTGAATCAAGTGAAGCAAGAGAACCGAATGTATCGTCGACGGAGCCCTCTTGGCTGCGTGATTATGGTCAACCTAGCTTTGGCGCGGCTGAGGAAACGTCAGAAGCTGCCGACGCTCAAGCTGAAGCAGGTGCGGAAGCGACATTTCGTGAAGAAGGCGAGCAGGTTGAGAGCGATGAGGTCGCTGGCCATGCGCCAATATTCATGCAAGCGCAGCAAGCTGGATATACAACTGGTGCAGACGGCTTGGCAGTATCGTTTAACGCTCAGACTGATGTAGAACGTGTTGTTCACGCAGCTTCCGCAGACGATGAGCCGCAAGAGGAAGCTGTTCATGATGATCATGATGATCATGCTGGAAGCTGGCTGTCAAGCTTCGACGCTTCGCATCAGCTGCAGCAATCGTTAACGCAAGTGGAGCGTCAAGCTCCAGCGTTCAACCAACAGGAAGTGCCGCAGCCACCAGCCTCCACTTCATGGAAGTGGGCGAATTCACCTTGGGATACTGCCGCCTCCACAAACGCCTCAGAATCAGAGCCTGCTCGTCAGCAGGCGGGGACTAAGATCGAGGAGGTGGAAGCTTCTCGCGATGAAGCTGATGTAGAATCATCGATCGAAGCTGTCGTCAACGCAGCTGAGGATGATCAGGAACGTGAGCGCGTACAGTCGGAACCAGTGTCTGCCGCAGTGGAGACTGTGCCTGAGAAGGGTGCAATGAAGATTGCGATTGGCAGCTCGAAGTCGGAACCTGTAAGTGAGAAGGGGAAGCTGGGCTTCGGCTCGCTGCTGCGCTCCACATCGCAGGCGGAAGCAGTGCAGCAGCCGGTTAAGGAAGAGAAGCCTGAGACGGTTCCCGAGCGTGATACCGCAAGTGATGACGTCAATTGGCAATCCATATTCCTAAACCGTGTGAATGAGGATCGACACTTCAGCAAGGTTCGGATGTGTATCGTTCAGCGCGATGATACGTTGGATCAGATCGCGACTCGCTATCAGATGAATCCTCGGGAAATTGCGATGCATAATCGTTTATCGGAGTCATCTATCTCAGAGGGTCAAGTATTGTATATTCCGATAACCGCAGTGTAATTAAAGAAGAGGCTGTCTCTGCGGAGACAGTCTCTTTGTACTAACTGTATTCTGTACAGTTAAATCGACCTCAGAAGATCCGCTGATGATCTAAATGTATTTCCTACAGTTAATTCAGATACGAGAGCGATACTAGCCAAGATATGCTCGAAATAGCTGTGCATAATACAGTTGTTTCTCGTAAATTAGAGTCTTTGAACCCAATTAACGGTATGAAATGCAGTTAGCAGTGTATTTGAAATTATTGTACGGCTGGAGATCTAATGGACGTAAGTGTCGAGGGTTAAGACTAAGCTTGTCGATATGGAAATCTTGCAGCATGAGTTATGAAACAGTCGCAAATGGGTAATGATTATGTTTAACGGACATAAACCGTCTATTGACTACGCTGATATGAGAATGTAAAATGAAGTGTAATTATTTCACCAATTGATAAAGACCGTGAACGGGACCAGTAAGCGAAGGAATCCTTACAGAGAGCAGAGCGATGCGGTGTAACGCCTGCAGGACAATCGTCGTTGAAGTCACCCGGGAGTCGCCTTATTGAATTGCTGCCTTCACATGATATGGCGTGGAGTTCATCAACTAGATGAGGACGGTAGCAGCCGTTATTTGCTTGGAAGTGCTGCAGTTCAAGCAGGCAGGAGCAACTTGCCAGGGAAGCCGTTAATGGCGACTCGCTGAAGCTGCGGAATGAAGGTGGTACCACGGAAGCTAGCCTTTCGTCCTTTGTGACGAAAGGTTTTTTTGCGTCTAATCAAGCCCCACCGATTGCTGATGGATGAGATTATTTTAATTTGGAGGGATATAGATGGCTGAAACGAACGAACAGCAACTGTCGATGCCGACGACTTACGATCCGAAGTCAGCGGAACAGAAATGGTACAAATATTGGATGGAAGGCGGCTACTTCCAAGCAGGACGCAACAAAGACGCGGAGCCGTTCACGATCGTGATTCCTCCACCGAACGTTACTGGTATGCTTCATATCGGTCATGCGCTCGACTTTACGCTGCAGGATATTATTATCCGTTCGAAGCGTATGCAGGGCTATGACGCTCTATGGCTTCCAGGCTCTGACCATGCGGGTATCGCGACACAGACAAGAGTGGAAGCGAAGCTGCGCGAAGAGGGAATCACTCGCTACGACCTCGGTCGTGAGAAGTTCCTGGAGAAGGTATGGGAGTGGAAGGATACTTACGCAGCGAACATTCGCAGCCAATGGGAGCAGTTGGGACTGTCGCTGGACTTCTCCCGCGAGCGTTTCACATTGGATCAAGGCTTGTCCGACGCGGTTAAGGAAGTATTCGTAAAGCTGTATGAGAAGGGGCTTATTTACCGCGGCAAATACATTATCAACTGGGATCCGGCCGCTCGCACGGCGCTGTCTGATATCGAGGTTGAGTACAAAGAATTGCAAGGCGCCCTGTATCATCTGCAATATCCATTGACAGACGGCAGCGGCACTATCACAGTCGCTACGACACGTCCAGAGACGATGCTTGGCGATACAGCGGTTGCGGTTCATCCGAAGGATGAGCGCTACAGCCATCTGATCGGCAAGACGTTGATGCTGCCGATCATGAATCGCGAGATTCCGATCGTTGCGGACGATTATGTAGATAAAGAATTCGGAAGCGGCGCTGTTAAGATTACGCCTGCTCATGATCCGAACGACTTTGAATTGGGTCTCCGTCACAATCTTCCGCAGATCAACGTTATGGATGAAACGGCGAAGATGAATGAGCTGGCAGGACCGTACGAAGGTATGGATCGCTTCGAATGCCGCAAGCAGATCGTTAAGGATCTTCAGGAGCAAGGCGTTCTCATTCGGATCGAGGAGCATGTGCATCAGGTTGGTCACAGCGAGCGCACAGGCGTAGTTGTTGAGCCGTATCTGTCGACACAATGGTTCGTGAAGATGAAGCCGCTCGCTGAACGCGCGATCGCTGCACAGAAGGCGGGCAAGGGCGTTAACTTCGTCCCTGACCGTTTCGAGAAAGTATTTTACAATTGGATTGAAAATGTTCGCGACTGGGTTATCTCCCGTCAGTTGTGGTGGGGACACCGCATTCCAGCATGGCACTGCCAAGATTGCGGACATATCAATGTTGCACATAACGAAGTTCACAGCTGCTCTTCCTGTAACAGCACGAATCTGGAACAGGATTCAGACGTTCTGGATACCTGGTTCAGCTCCGCATTGTGGCCGTTCTCCACGCTGGGCTGGCCGGATCTGAACAGCGAAGATCTGAAGCGCTACTATCCAACCAATGTGCTTGTAACGGGCTATGACATTATCTACTTCTGGGTTGCTCGCATGGTCTTCACTGCGCTTGAATTTACAGATGAAGCGCCGTTCAAGGATGTGCTTATGCACGGCTTGGTACGTGACCCCGAAGGACGCAAGATGTCGAAGTCGCTCGGCAACGGTGTAGATCCGATCGATGTGATTGATCAATACGGCGCGGATGCATTGCGCTATATGATCTCAACCAGCAGTACGCCGGGTCAGGATCTTCGCTTCCGCTACGAACGCGTTGAACAGGCGCGCAACTTTGCGAACAAGATCTGGAACGCGTCTCGCTTCGCGTTGATGAATCTGGAAGGCTTTGCGTATGATGACATAGACATCAGCGGTGATCTGGGAACAGCGGACCGCTGGATACTGCATCGCATGAATGAGACGGCTCGTGAGATCACTCGTCTTATGGATGCATATGAGTTTGGCGAAACAGGACGACTGTTGAACAACTTTATCTGGGATGATCTGTGCGATTGGTATATTGAGATTGCGAAGCTCAACTTGTACGGTCAAGACGACGTTAAGAAGAAGAATACGCAATCCGTCCTCGCTTATGTGCTCGATCGTACGATGCGCATGATCCATCCGTTCATGCCATTCATTTCCGAGGAAATATGGCAGCATCTTCCACGTGAAGGCGAGACGATTACGCTTGCTGCTTGGCCGACATACGACGAGAAGTTCGAAGCTCCTGAAGCGGTCCAAGAAATGAACCTGCTGATGGATATGGTTCGCGCGGTACGCAATATCCGCGCCGAAGTCAACGTTCCGATGAGCAAGAAGGTTGAGATGATCGTGAAGCCGACAGATGCCCGCGCACAGGAGATCGTGAAGCGCAATCTGATTGCGATTGAACGCTTCTGCGGCACATCCAAGCTTGATATCGATATGAATGCCGCTGCTCCGGATAAGGCGATGACATCGATCGTAACAGGCGCCGAGATGTATTTACCGCTTGCTGGGCTCATCGATATCGAGCAGGAGATTCAACGTCTTCAGAAAGAGTTTGAGACGCTGACCAAAGAAGTAGAGCGTGTAGAGAAGAAGCTTGCAAATGAAGGCTTCATGGCGAAGGCTCCTGCTAAAGTGGTAGAGGAAGAGCGCGCGAAGATGCAGGATTACAGCGACAAACGCGACAAAGTGCTTGTACGCATTCAAGAGTTGCAAGAAGTATAAATCGGAGTATGATCAAGTAAGAGACCGTTTCTTTCATTATGCAGTGTTTTTAGACGGCCGAATCTCCGCGCTGCGGGATTCGGTCGCCTCATGACTATGGGACAGAGGGATGAGTGAGATGTCAGAGACGATGGGATTGGGCAACAGCGCCCTATTTACACATGTAGACGAAGCAGTGGAATGGATAACCTCATTGATTCCATTTGGAATACGTCCAGGTCTTGAACGTATTGAACAGATGATGGAGCAGTTTGGACATCCGGAGCGCAGGCTCAAGTTTATTCACGTGGCAGGCACGAACGGTAAAGGTTCGACCTGCGCGATGCTGACTAGTGTGCTCATGGAGGCGGGTTTTGACGTAGGTACTTTCACATCGCCATACATTGAAAAGTATCAAAACCGTTTGAAATATAACAACGAAGATATTCCAGACGATATTCTCGTTGATCTTGCGAATCGACTGCGTCCGATTGTCGAGCAGATCGCTGCTACTCCACTAGGCTCGCCTACTATGTTTGAAGTGTCTGTGGCATTGGCGATTCTCTATTACGCCACTGTTGCTTATCCTGATATCGTCGTATTGGAAACAGGATTAGGCGGTCGTCTCGACGTAACGAATATTGTGACGCCGATCGTATCCGTTATCACGAATATCGGCCATGATCATATGGATATTCTCGGAGATTCCATCGAAGCGATAGCTGCTGAGAAAGCAGGCATCATTAAGGACGGCGTCCCTGTCGTGACAGCTGTTGAACAGCCGGAAGCATTGGAGGTTATTCGTCGTACGGCGGATCAGCGCCGATCAGGGCTATATGTGATGGGTGAGCAGTTCCGTTATGAATCGGAGAATCGGATAGAAGACGCGCAGACGTTCTCGTTCCAAGGTCCGTTTCGTTCCTTGGAATCCGTGACGATTACGATGAATGGCGCCCATCAGCTGAAGAATGCGGCTGTTTCGATTATGACCTTGGAAGTGCTGCGCAACTATATGGCGTTCGTGGTCGATGATGAGGTGCTGCTTGAAGGTATGCGCAAGGCGGCTTGGCCAGGTCGGCTGGAGATGGTGAAGCGTGATCCGCGCATATTGCTGGACGGCGCTCACAATCCTGAAGGCATGGAAACACTGGCGCAAGCTCTCAAGGACACGTATCGATTTAAACGCTGTCACATCATGATGGGGATGCTCTCCACCAAGCATCATCTCGACGCGCTGCGTCATATACTACCTTTAGCGGATACGGTCATCTTCTCCGAGCCTGACTTTCGGAAGAAGCTTGATGCGGATAAGCTAGCCGCAATAGCGGAAGAAGTACTCGGGGATCAAGAAGATCGTCCCGAGATCGTGATAGAGCCGAATTGGCGTATTGCACTAGATAAGCTTCAATCTATGACGTCTGCGGAAGACTTGGGGGTCGTAACAGGCACCCTGTACATGATCGCAGATGTTCGTTCATATTTGTTGTACCAAAAGGATTCTGAAAAAGGCTGGTGAGTTCGTGTTGAACAAGATGGAACACATTCACTTTATAGGCATCGGAGGCTATGGCATGAGCGCGATCGCTCGTGTCATGCTAGAAATGGGATACACGGTCACTGGATCAGATGTAGCTCTTCAAGAGTTGACGAAAAAGCTCAGTGCCAAAGGAGCGACGATACATATCGGTCATCACGCTGATTATGTACAGGAAGCCGATGTTGTCGTCTATTCAACTGCGCTTCCGAAGGACAATGTGGAGCGAGTTGCGGCAGAAGCGCGCGGAATTCCAGTGCTTCATCGTTCGGAGATGCTGGCGCGTTTGTTGAACGCGAAGAAGGGCGTTGCGGTAGCCGGCGCGCACGGCAAGACTACGACCTCGTCCATGATTGCTTATGTGTTGGACCGCTGCAATGTGGATCCGACATTCATTATCGGCGGTGAGGTAACTAACCTGGGGACCAATGCGAAGGCAGGCACAAGTGATTATGTTGTAGCTGAAGCGGATGAGAGTGACGGATCATTCCTGGCGTATCATCCGTACATGGCTGTCGTGACGAATATCGAGGCTGACCATCTCGAGAATTACGGCGGAGACTTTAATAATCTGAAGCAGGCTTATGTTCAATTCTTAAGTCAAGTCGACTCGGAAGGAACAGCCGTGCTGTGCGGAGATGATCCCATCCTCCGCGAGATGCTGCCTGCTCTGACCAACTCCGTTATCACCTACGGGATCGATCAAGCAGCTGATTATACGGCGTGCGATATCGAGTCAATTGACCGTCACATGAAATTTACGATGAAGCACGGCGCGGAAGTGCTGGGCTCGGTCGAGTTGTCCATACCAGGCAAGCATAATGTGCTGAACGCGATGGCGACGTTGATCGTGGCGATGCACGCGGGTGTTGCTTTCGCTGATGCAGCGGAAGCGATCGCTGGCTTCACAGGAGCGAAGCGCCGTTATCAAGTGATCGGCGATGTTAACGATATACTCGTCATTGATGACTACGCGCATCATCCGACTGAGATCGAGGCGACACTCACAGCGGCGAAAGCGACTGGCAAGCGAATCGTGGCTGTGTTCCAGCCGCAGCGGTATTCTCGAACATACTTCTTGTTCGAGCAGTTCAGCCAAGCTTTTCGTGAGGCGGATAAGGTGTTCATCACGGATATCTATTCACCTGCCGGCGAGCAGCCGATTGAAGGCGTGCACGCTTCCAAGCTGGTTGAGCGAATTCGTGTGAACAGCAACGAGAATGTTCATTATGTGCCGACGAAGGAAGAAGTGCTTGCACAATTGAAGGACCAGGTGCGTTCTGGCGATCTGGTGTTGACGATGGGTGCGGGCGATATCTGGCGTGTGGCATATGATCTAGCAACACATCTTAAGGGCTGAGCATATCTCTAATTCATTATCTATAAAGTCCGGAGTTTCCTCCTATCGAGGTTGGCTCCGGACTTTATTTGCGTTATTCTATCAACAACCGCTTTACAGTTCAGCATGATATATGCTGGAGCTAAGTGAGAGGAGGAATTGCGGAGCTTAATAAGCTGCTTGCAGCGTGTATGGGGATGGTTTAAAGCGCCTGTCGATCGTTGGCGGGACTATCCTTTGCCAGTAGGTACGAGACTTCATAACGGAAGATATACCATTCATGAATAGAATATATGCGCATCATGCCGCACTCTAGTTCTATAGCATATGAATCTATCATATAGCTTATAGTAACCTAGTGGACAAGGATGGTGGGTCTAAGATGCAATCGAAGCCGACAAAGATGACATTTCGCTTCCAAGAGCGTGGTGGAAATGATCATAAGATAAATTCTGAATCCCAAATTGAAGAGCATATCCCTAAAAGTGACGTCTTATGGAGTGAGTGGAACACGCTTGATCCCAAACAGGTAGAAGAGTCCGAAGCGGAACGGGTGGAACGTTGGATTCGGGAGACGGAAATGAATGATTCAGCAGTAAATAGTCTCCATGAGGAAGAACCGCCGCAGGATATGCGTGATCTGGAGACCGATCATCAGCGGGGGCAATGGGCTTGGGAGAATGGTTCCGCTCATGAAGTACAAGATTATGAAGTTATAGGACCAGCACATACCCGAAAACGATCACCTTCGATCATAAAGGTTGCGGGTTCTGTGATGGGTGCGATTGCAACTGGCCTATTGTTCGGTTTCCTTGCCTTGTCCTTGCTTCGCGGTGAAGTAGATTTGCCTAGCGTCAATCAGACGGTTCCAGCGATTGTGCAGAAGCAAGAGAAGCCAAACGCACAAGCGGGAACGCAACCGCTGACCGAAGACGGCAGCTCGGTGACAGGCGGCTCTAACGCCGCGGGGACGATTAATCCTGACAATAAGGCTGCTTCGAAGGTTAATATTCCAGCTTCGACAGCTTATGTACTGCAATACGGCGTATTCTCGATGCCGGAAGGCGCGGAGAAGGCAATCGCTGAATTGCGGGAGCTTGGACTAGGAGCTGTGCTCTCCAACGCTGATGGCAATCAGCGCGTTTATACCGCGATTGCTCTGCAGCGAGATGATGCGATGCTCTTGGGCGAAGCACTGCAAGCGAAGCAAATCACGCTTTACGTGCGCTCGATGGATCGCCCTTCGATGACGGAGCTTGCCTTCGAAGGAGAACCGGAGACGCTGAACAGCTTCATCAAGCAGAGCGATGTCGTACGCGAGTGGCTCATTCAGAACTCCTCACGCATGCTGCGGCAGTCGAAGCAGGAAGCGTTCGAGGTGAAGCTGATGGACGAGCTGCGAACAGAGCATTTGCGCTGGACACAATGGGGACAGAAACTGCAGCAAAATATGACGAAAGATAAATCTGCTCAATGGCTTAAGCTCGTTCAATCTATGAATACAGCGATTACTGCCGTAAATGAATACAACAAGAAGCCCGCTGCTTCACATCTATGGAATATCCAGCAGGCATGCATGCAATATATGCTGCTGGAACAAGAGTGGTTGAACGATATGAAGATATAATCACATTTCTTCCAGCGATATATGTGCCGGTTTCTGCTACTATACAGAGACCGGCTCTATTATTAATCATTTCACAATCGGCGTAACAACATGGCGAATTTCAAATTTTTTGTCGTATAAAGTAACTTTTTATATGTATATGGGGTATATTTAACATTGTGACTTTTTTGCGTATGGAGTTTTCGCATTCTTTGTCCGTACTTGCATAATTTGGATGGTCAATTAGCCTAATATTAAGTTTGTCAACCCGTCCAATAGAACGTATAATGAAGAAGGTGTAAAAAAATGGAGAACACACAAGCCAACGATCGATTTATGCCGCTTCTCATACTCGCTTCATCCTCCCCTCGTCGGAAAGAATTGATTCATACGCTGGGACTGCCCGTGGAGATCATACCTAGCGGAGCCGATGAAATTATAGAAGAGCATTGGACTCCCGCACAAGCCGTGGAACAACTCGCGCTGCACAAGGCAACTGACGTGGCGAATCGTCGAGGACGAACGCAGAACGATGAGATTGTCATCGGATCAGATACGATTGTTGTGCTGGATCATATGATTTTAGGGAAACCGAAAGATGACGCGGATGCTTTCCGCATGCTGTCGAAGCTGCAAGGACGCTCGCATGAAGTATATACGGGTGTCGCGTGTATCAATCTTCGTTCGGGTCATACGATGATTAGACATCGCCTGACTCGCGTGTGGATGAGAAGCCTGTCGAATGCTCAGATCGAGCGCTATATTGCGACTGGGGAACCTCACGATAAAGCGGGGGCATACGGCATTCAAGGTGTCGGTGCCGCGATGATCGATCGAATCGATGGCTGCTACTATAATGTTGTCGGTTTGCCAGTATCTCTCTTGGCAGAGATGTTGACCGAATATGGGGTGGAGACACCCTAACGCCTTGCCTGTATCCATGCGTATGGATCGGCGTTCTGCACATTCATTAGAGCCGTACTAGGTGCGGCATGAATAGTTGGAGAGGAGTGATTGATATGGCATCATACCCTATGCTGCGAGACCTTCCTCAAGATGAACGACCGAGAGAGCGCATGATGCAGTCCGGAGCGCAGTCATTAAGCCATGCGGAACTATTGGCAATTCTGCTTAGAACCGGTACGAAGGATGAATCAGCTTTACTGTTGGCACAGCGTGTACTGAACCGTGTTGGAGGCTTGGACAAGCTTGCTGACGCGTCCATGACGGAATTGACGCAGGTACGCGGCATCGGCCCAGCTAAGGCGCTGCAATTAATTGCGGGCCTGGAGCTTGGGAGGCGGATGGCGCGAGTTAAGCTTACAGACGCATTCTCGGTACGGCGCCCTGAAGATGCGGCAGATCTCGTCATGGAATCGATGCGTCATCTGCGCAAGGAGCATTTCGTGTGCTTGTTTCTGAACACGAAGAATCGAGTGCTTGCACAGGAAACGATATCGATCGGCACGCTTGATGCATCGCTGGTGCACCCGAGGGAAGTGTTTCGCGCGGCGATGAAGCATGGCGCAGCCTCAATGATCTGTGTACACAATCATCCAAGCGGCGACCCAGAACCGAGCCGCGAGGACGTAAATATTACGAAGCGATTAATGGAAGTTGGAGAGTTGGTAGGCATCGAAGTCCTGGATCACATCGTTATTGGCGATAACCAATATGTGAGTTTGAAGGAACTAGGCCTAGTGTAATATAATAGATAAGATTGAAGGAACTATAAAGGAGATTGACAACATGTTTGGTGGTTTAACGAAAGATCTAGGAATTGACTTGGGAACTGCAAATACATTGGTATATTTACGTGGCAAAGGTGTCGTTGTGCGCGAGCCTTCTGTTGTCGCGATTCGCACAGATACGAAGACGATTGAAGCAGTAGGTGAATCAGCTAAGAAGATGATCGGCCGTACACCAGGCAATATTCGAGCTATTCGTCCGATGAAGGACGGCGTTATTGCCGATTTCGATACGACTGCAACGATGATCAAATATTTCATACGTCAGGCACAGAAGCAGCGCTCTCTGTTCCCGCGCCATCCGAATGTGATGGTATGCGTGCCTTCCGGCATTACAGCTGTTGAGCAGCGCGCTGTTGAAGATGCGACGAAGCAAGCGGGAGCTCGTGAAGCTTATACGATTGAAGAGCCGTTCGCAGCAGCTATCGGCGCTGACCTTCCGGTATGGGAGCCGACAGGCAGCATGGTTGTCGATATCGGCGGCGGTACAACTGAAGTAGCGGTCATCTCGCTTGGTGGTATCGTAACGAGCCGCTCTGTGCGCGTAGCAGGCGATGAGATGGATGAATCTATTATCCAATACATCAAACGTCAATATAATCTGATGATTGGTGAGCGTACAGCAGAACAGATGAAGATGGACATCGCATCCGCGCTGCCGCTTGATGAGAAGGAATCGATGGAGATTCGCGGCCGCGACTTGCTGACAGGCTTGCCGAAGACGCTTAGCATTACTTCCGATGAGATCACTGACGCGCTTGCAGACACTGTGAGTGCGATTGTAGAAGCTGTTCGAGTTACATTGGAGAAGTGTCCTCCAGAGCTCGCAGCTGACATCATGGATCGCGGCATTGTATTAACAGGGGGAGGAGCGCTGCTCCGCAACCTGGATAAGCTGCTTGCTCGCGAGACAGGCATGCCAGTCATTGTGGCTGAGAATCCGCTTGATTGTGTAGCGATTGGTACGGGACGCGCTCTTGATAACATTCATCTCTTTAAAACTCGTAGCAGTTCCGCACTTCGTTCTAAGTGGTAATATACGCAAGTACAACAATATGGCTCCGCGTCGGATCTAAAGTTCGGCGCGGTCCAACTATTTCGGACGAGTACGATAACTGCATTACGACGAGAAGGTGTTTATCCTGTTTAAACTGTTAGGCAACAAGCGATTATTTATACTAATGGTAGGACTTATACTATTCATTACGGTAATGGGATTTACTCTTGGTGCGCGCGGCAAGCTGTCCTGGCCTGAGAAGATCGTACACGATACAGTCACGTTCGTTCAGCAGATCTTCTATAAGCCAGCTTCTGCTGTTGCTGAATTTTTCCGTGACGTATCCAATCTTCAAGAAACATACGAAGAGAATGAGATGTTAAAGGTAACGGTCGCTCAGTACACTCGTGATAAGGCTTGGTATAATGCGGTTGCAGCAGAGAATGAACGTTATAAGGAATTGCTCGAATTTACAGAGCGTCAGAAGCAGCTGAATCTTCCTTATGATTATCGAATCGCACAGGTAACCTCCATTAATGTGGCTGACCCTTTCAATCAGACGATTAATATTAACCTAGGTGAGAAAGACGGCATAAAGGAAGGCATGCCTGTCATCGCAGTTGATGGTGTGGTAGGTGTCATCGGTCGAGTTTACGAGTTCTCTTCTACTGTACAGCTATTGACGAACATGGATGATAAGGATCCGAATTCTCGCGCGATCTCAGCTACAGTTCTTGGCAAAGAGAACCAGTCCTTCGGTATGATCGAATCCTATGATCAGAGTACTGGCACGTTCACGATGACAAGAATTGAAGAAAGCGATCCCTTGAAGGAAGGGGATATCATCGTTTCCTCCGGTCTTGGAGGCACGTTCCCTCGCGGTCTTATTATTGGAGAAGTTGTATCGAGACAAGTGGGTGACATTGGGCTGACGCATACGGCGCAAGTCAAGCCAGCTGCTTCGTATCAGGACTGGCGCGAGTTGTTCGTCGTAGTGGATAAGGCTGAGGCAGAAACGCAGGAGACTCCATAATGAATCGTAACTGGATGATCGTATTCATGTTTCTATTGTTTCTGATCGAAGGTGCGCTGCTTCCATTTTTCATACCTGATGATTGGATGGGCAGAATTGTTCCGCAGTTCGTCTTTATCATTGTGCTGTACCATGCTGTTTACAAGCATCGACATACAGCGCTTCTAATGGGACTGGGCTTTGGATTTCTGCAGGATATAGTTTATTACGGACATATGATTGGACCTCATGCGTTCAGCATGGGTCTGCTTGGCTATCTAATTGGCTTGTTGTTCAATACTCGCAATGTGTCGATGTTTACGATGATGGTCATCTCGATAATGGGATCCTTTGCATATCAATCGATTCAATTCGGTATCTATTCTTTGTTCAATCTGCATCAATATACGTTCCAATATGCGTTGATGGAATACATGCTTCCAAGCTTGTTGATCCAATTGCTATTTGCCTTGATCGTTTACGTTCCTATGCGCAAATGGTTTGACGCATCTCCCGCGAACAACTCTGCCGATGAAGAAGAAGTATAAGAGCCGTTACGGTGCGGTATGCCGTACGGCTCTTCCTGTTATTTATTTCCTTGTGAAATTTGTGAAGTAATGCAGGAACTTGTCTCATTCATAACGAAAAAGATAACGTTGGGAGGGACGCTTCGTGATGACAGCCAATTCAATGGTTACGATAAAGGGAGTCAAGGACGGTCTTGTGTTCTTGCTTGATGATCAATGCGAATTTGATGATTTGTTGCAGGAATTGCGCAACAAACTTGAGCATACGCCCCATTTTTTCAGTGGGCCTATTGTGTATGTTGATGTCAAGCTTGGAGCCCGTAACGTTCAAGATGAGCAAAAAACAAAAATACTAGATATATTAAGACAGCGAGGTAATTTGCTTATTCGATCCTTGCAATCGGATGACGAATCGAAGCAGAAAGACCAAGGCTATATCATTCAGACGCTTACAGGAATCGTGCGTTCTGGACAAGTTCTGCGTCATGAAGGGAACCTGCTGTTTCTTGGCGATGTGAACCCAGGCGGCATCATTCAGTGCAGTGGTGATATTGTAGTCAGCGGTGCCTTGCGAGGTACGGCACATGCGGGTTATGAAGGAAATGATCGCGCCGTTATCGTCGCATCTTTGTTCGCACCTACTCAGCTGCGTATTGCAGATGTAATCAGTCGTCCACCGGATGAATGGGGTGTTGCTCAGACGCAGATGGAGTTTGCATATGTCCATGATGAACAGATGCAGATTGATAAAGTATCACAGCTTCACCGCATTCGACAGGACCTCAAAATGTTCAAAGGAGTGTAAGTAGCATGGGAGAGGCAATTGTCGTTACTTCTGGAAAGGGCGGAGTCGGTAAAACGACGACCTCCGCGAATCTAGGCACAGCGCTTGCTCTGCTTGGAAAAAAGGTATGTATGGTCGATACAGATATCGGGTTGCGCAATCTGGACGTTGTTATGGGTCTGGAGAATCGCATCGTCTATGATATATGCGACGTTGTTGATGGCCGCTGCCGTCTGAATCAAGCACTCGTAAAGGACAAACGTTTTGACGAGCTGTACATGCTTCCTGCCGCGCAGACAAAGGATAAGCTGGCCATTTCGCCTAAGCAAGTGGAAGATATTATTCTAGAATTAAAGAAAGAATACGAATATATTATTATTGATTGTCCTGCAGGTATTGAGCAGGGCTTCAAGAACGCTATCGCAGGCGCGGACCGTGCGATTGTTGTGACTACACCTGAGAATGCAGCCGTGCGTGATGCGGACCGCATCGTCGGTTTGTTGGAGAGCAATAATTTGAACTCGCCTAAACTAGTCGTTAACCGTATACGTCCCAATATGGTCAAGAGCGGCGAGATGCTTGATATTGATGATATCATGCAGGTGCTTAACATTGATCTGATCGGTATCGTACCCGATGATGAGTATGTCATAAAAGCGGCTAATCTCGGTGAGCCAACGGTTATGAACCCGGATTCGAAAGCTGCGATCGCATACCGCAATATCGCCCGTCGGATTCTAGGGGATACGGTCCCGCTCATGCCGCTTCACCAGAAGAAGGGCATGCTGACGAAGATGAAGAAGTTTTTGGGAATGGGATGATTGCAAGTTGCTGAATAAACTTAAAAGAATTGATTGGATCATTGTCGCCATCCTTCTATGCTTTATGGTCATTAGCCCGATGCTCATTCATAGCGCAACAGCAGGTGATCCGCAGTACTCCGGTTATCCGCTCAAGACCGTCATATTCTTCGTTGCGGGATTCGGACTCATGTTTCTGCTATCACTCTTTGACTATCGTATCCTGTTAAAATATTGGTACATTCCATTCGGAATAACGACGATTTTGCTCGTGGGTATCTTCTTCTTCGGCTCCGATCGAAACGGCGCAACAGGGTGGTACGATCTTCCTGGATCAATGTCGTTTCAACCAGCAGAGGTTGCGAAGATTACGCTTATTATCGCCTTGGCTTATATGCTAGGCCGCCGCGAGGGAGATCCTCTTACGTTTACTCGTGATCTTTTGCCCATAGGATTGCTGACGCTAATTCCGTTTGGTCTCGTAGTCGTGCAGCCAGACTTGGGGAATGCGCTTATCTACCTGGTTATTTTAATAGGCATGCTGTGGATCGGAGGAATTAAATATCGCCACATATTCACAGGTGCGGTCATCATTGGGGGCTGCATCGCGCTGGTTGTGACGATGTTTACCGCATTTAATGATCAAACGAAGGATTTCTTCGTAAATACACTAGGACAGGAACATTGGTATGAACGAATCAATACGTTCATTAATCCTGAAGAGGCCTCCAACGATGCCAAGCATCAGTCGAACTATGCGATGATCGCGATCGGATCAGGCGGTCTAAGCGGCGACGGGTATATGGAGGGTGAATTGAAGCGGCGCAGCTTCATCCCTTACACGTACTCGGATGCGATCTTTGTCGTCGTTGGCGAGGAGTTCGGGTTTCAAGGTGGCTCAATCCTGCTTCTGATGTATTTCTTGCTTATTTACAGGATGATTCTCATTGCCTTTCAGTGCTATGACATCAGGGGAGCCTACGTCATTATCGGGGTCGTGTCCATGTTCGTGTACCAGATCTTCCAGAACATCGGTATGTGGATCGGCCTGATGCCTGTTACGGGCATTAACCTCCCGTTTATTAGTTATGGCGGTACTTCCTTGCTGCTGAATTTTATATGTATTGCATTGGTTCTGAGTATCAAGATCTATCAAGAGAAATATCAATTGGAAAAATAAACGGTGCTGTTAAAAACATATATTATAGTTGTGATAAGCTGTCTTCTTCGGGAGGCAGCTTTTTATCATTTCGTAGGTCTCATACAGGTCATGTCCATATTCGTGCTCATATCGTGAACAGGCTTGTCATACATATAGCTACGAGAGCATTGGACAAGGATGGTGGGAAATCGATGAAGGAAGATATCCGCAAACGACGCGAAGCCCGTATACGTCAGCTTACAACCGCGAGTGCCCCAGTGACATCATCGGACCCGGACGTTCATCGCCAATCGAATAAGAATGAAGAAATTCCTCATTTTCTAAGAAATCGACCGCATCTCACGGAACAGAGAGAACAAGGGGATTCGCGTGATACGAATGGTCATCATGAGGCAATCGATGAGCAGCTTCATGCTCATTCACGAGTTGACGTGCCGCTTCTATTAGTTGAACGTGATCCAGAAACAGAATGGAATGTATCACGGCGGAAGTGGAGCAACCAATATGGATGGGAAGATCAGAATGACAACAGCGGTCGCAGACCGATCATTCATACGTTTAGGCTGCAGATCGTCGGAGCGTTGCTTGTATTCGCGATTGGATCTGTTTTGCTCCGCTTTCCGATGCCGGGGACACAACAAGCGAGCCAATGGGTGAGCACTACTCTCCAGCAGGAAATGAATCTCGATGCAATTGCTTCGTGGTATAAAGCAACTTTTGGTGGTTCACCAGCGTTTATACCTATATGGAAGCAGCCGGATAGTGAGGCGGAAGCTGTACAAGCGGGCACTCGCCTGTTGAAGCCAATTGAGGGCGAGCTGCTGCAGCCATTCACGATATCCATGAAGGGTGTTGAGTTTCTGCCGAAGCATGGGGCTGTTCAAGTGGCTAGTGCAGCCAAGGGCAGAGTTGTAGACGTTGTGAGGGATGTACAATCAGGCGTAACGGTGATCATCCAGCATACTGAAGGTCTAGTAACGATATATGGTAAGCTGGCCGCTGCGGAAGTAAGTGTGAATGATTGGGTTGAAGCGGGAGATCGGATTGGCTCCGTGTCCGAGGAAGGGGATTCCTCCTTGTATTTTGCTATTCAGCAGAATGGACAGTTTGTGAATCCGATGGACGTGATGGATATTGATTAACTGGGCAGGTACGAGATATTCGCTGCATCCGCTCTTCGTGATGCTGCTCGCTGTGTCAGCCATTACTGGACATGTGCTTGAATTGATTACGTTGTTTACCATCGTCGTTATTCATGAGCTTGGCCATGTCGCAGCGGCTAGGTGGTGCGGCTGGTCGATAGAGGAAGTTAAGCTGCTCCCGTTCGGAGGCGTAGCGGAAACGAAAGATGGTGCCGTATCTCCTGCATGGCAGGAGTGTCTAGTTGCCATAGCGGGTCCGCTGCAGAACGGCATTCTGATTGGAATTGCGCTCGTATGCCGAATGACTGGGGTGTGGAGCGAGGGGTGGGCTGACTATTTTATCGAAGCGAACATGTTGATTGGCGGCTTTAACCTGCTGCCGATTCTTCCACTGGATGGCGGCCGATTTCTACAGGCGCTAAGCAGCAGATGGATGAGCTTTCATCGCTCATTGCAACTAGGTGCTTGGATGAGTATCGCTGCAAGCTTAGCACTTGTCCTTTATTCGTTATTTCCGCTGCTGCAGCATCAATTGTTCAACCTGAATGTACTGGTATTGGCCATCTTCTTACTATGGTCGAACTGGATCGAGCGGCGTCATGTGCCTTACCGCTTCGTGCGCTTTCTGATGAATCGACCACAACGGCTGCGGAAATGGGAAGTGCAAGGGCAATTAGGAACACCGATCGTTGCACAAGCTGGAAGGCCAATGACCGATATCTTGAAGAATTTTCGCCGTGACTGCTATCACCTAATCTATGTTATGGGACAGGACGGGCAGATACGGAGAATTATTCCGGAACAGCAGTTAATTGACGCTTACTTTCAGGATTCTTCGAGTTGGGATCAGCCTAAGCCTAAGCCGCCTGCAATCTCCAATTAGAAACTCAGAACCATTTTCTATGATATAGGCTGAAATGCATCTATGTTCCACAAACCGACATGTTCACTGTTTCCTTCTTCATGATAGAATAAATGTTGACGCGCTTGAACGGGAGTGATGCCATGAATCAGATAATCGTTCACTGTGAGGAACAGATAACGCAGATGGCGTTGCTGGAGCAAGGTCAGTTGATCGAATATGCAGTAGAACGCGCAGAGAAAACAATGCTAGTGGGCAGCTTTTTCAAAGGACGCGTCGTGAATGTGCTTCCTGGGATGCAAGCTGCATTCGTCGATATCGGGCATAAGAAGAATGCATTCTTATATGTTGACGATTGTTTGCACCCTCACCTGGAGAAGCAACCGAAACAGAAACCGCCGATATCAAGCTTGCTTCGTGTCGGACAAGAACTAATCGTACAAGTGATGAAAGAGCCGCTAGGCGGCAAAGGAGCTCGCGTGACGACACATTACTCGCTGCCGGGGCGATATGTAGTTTATATGCCTAAAGCAGATTACGTAGGTGTGTCGAAGAAGATCGATCGAGAGTCTGAGCGTTCACGATTGAAGCAGCTTGGCGATCGTATTCGTAAGGACGAGGAAGGAATCATTATCCGGACGGTAGCGCAGGATGTGCCGACGGAGATGCTGGAAGCGGATATCGAATCATTGCGCAAGCAGTGGGTAAGGATTAAGCAGCGGTCGCTATCTGCTGGAGTTCCTTCGCTCCTGCATCATGACCTTAACATGGTGGAACGGCTTATACGAGATGCTTTCTCACGTCATGTGGATGAGCTGCTGATTGATGATGAACGTGAGCTTACACATGTCATTTCGTATGTTCGCACCTTTGATCCGGAATTAAGTGAACGTGTTCGTGTGTATCATGACCGGGTGCCCATCTTCAAACGCTATGGTATAACAGAGCAGCTGGAAATAGCCTTCCAGCGTAAAACATGGCTTAAGAGCGGTGGTTACCTCGTATGGGACCAGACAGAAGCGCTGACGGTCGTAGATGTGAACACGGGCAAATATACCGGTACGACGCACTTGGAAGATACCGTTTACTTGACGAATATGGAAGCGGCGGAAGAAATCGCGCGTCTCATTCGTTTAAGAGATATCGGCGGCATTATTATTATCGATTTTATCGATATGAATACAGAAGAGCATCGGCAGCATGTTGAGGAACGTCTAGAAACGACGATTAAGAAAGACCGCACTAAATGTCTAGTCGTAGGATGGACCAAACTGGGCTTGCTTGAGATCACGCGCAAAAAAGTGCGTGAACAGGTGATGAATCAGTTGTATTCGGCATGTCCTGTATGTGAAGGTACGGGTAAGAAAGCACAAGCAAGCTGGCAAGTGTAATTCATTATTGATTTATCAAGTGGCTTGTGCTATTATCATTGAGTATGTGTCAAGTTTAATTACCTGCACACATGCTGTAACCGCTCGGAACAGGTTCACAAGTATGGCTTATGGTCATCACCTGATTATGGCGAGTCTGAGACATGAGGAGGTGCAACACAATGTACGCAATTATCGAAACAGGCGGTAAGCAATACAAGGTTCAACAAGGCGATGTATTGTACATCGAGAAGCTGAACGCTGCTGAAGGAGAAAGTGTAACATTTGACCGCGTATTGGCAGTATCCAAAGACGGAGGTCTTGTTACAGGTGCTCCAGTGGTAGCAGGTGCTGCTGTTACGGCGAAAGTTGAAAAGCATGGAAAAGGCGCGAAAATTATCGTGTACAAGTACAAAGCTAAGAAAAACTACCGTCGCAAGCAAGGTCACCGTCAACCATTCACTAAAGTAACAATCGAAAGCATCAACGCATAAGAGGTGTGACATGATTCGTGTCATTATCACACGGAAACGAGATGGTTCGATTGACAGCTTCTCCGTCAAAGGACACGCAAACTATGCCAAGCATGGCGAAGATATTGTGTGCGCAGGTGTGTCAGCCGTAACCGTGGGCGTCGTAAACGCGATTGAAGCTCTAACGGGTGTAACTATGGACAGCCGAATGAAGGATGGATTTCTAAGCGGCGGCGTACCGCAGCTTGAGGATGAACGGACTTCAGAGCAGGTTCAACTCCTGTTAGAATCCATGATTGTTAGCTTAAGGTCTATTGAAGATTCATACGGTTCGTATCTTCAGATACAAGAGAAGCACAATAAATAAAGGAGGTAGACAACATGTTGAAGCTGAACCTTCAGTTATTCGCATCCAAAAAGGGTGTTGGTTCCACAAAGAACGGACGTGACTCTCATTCTAAGCGCCTAGGCGTTAAGCGTGCAGACGGTCAAGGCGTTACAGCTGGAAGCATCTTGGTTCGCCAACGCGGAACTAAGATTCACCCAGGCAACAACGTTGGTATTGGTAAAGACGACACGCTTTTCGCTAAAGTAGAAGGCGTTGTTAAATTCGAACGTTGGGGTCGCGATCGCAAGAAAGTGAGCGTCTACCCAGTTGACGCTGCACCGGTTGCAGCAGCTGTGGAAGCATAAGACGTCTTCTGAAACCCTCGGCTAACGCCGAGGGTTTTTTGGTATATGGATTGCATGACGAGGATGCGCAGACATGCTATACTATAGCTTGGAATTGGTATGTATACGTGAAATGGAGCGGTGAGCATATGTTAAGCAGTACCCGTATTGGGATGGGGTTATGCCTTCTCGTTGCGCTCGGTTCAGCCGCAGCGTTAATCGGATGGGATATCCTGCTGTTATGGCGTATAATCGCTGTCGCACTACTCATCATAAGCATAGGTACCGGAGTTAGAATCTTCGATCAAGAGAAGATGCGGCAGCAGCAGCGTCTAATTCAGGCCGCTTCCAGGCAAGCGGTGGACATCTTGAACCACCAACGTCATGATTGGATGAACGACCTGCAGTTGTTATATGGTTATGTGCGGTTGAACAAGTTAGACAAGCTCCCTCAATGTGTGGAGCAGATCAAGCTACGCATGGAGGAAGAGAGTCGGATCGCTAAGCTTGGGCATTCGGAGCTCATACTATTTCTGATGCAGCTGCGGCTATCAGGCAGCACGATGCCGACTGAAGTGCATATCCCTGAAGCGATCGAGCTTTCCAAGCTGAAGTTAAGCTTAAGCTCTGAAGAGCTGATGGATATGATTGCGAAAAGCGTAATGATATTTCGAACTGCACCGAAGCCTCAAGACAGCTATGACTGTTATGCACCGCTTAGGCTATCGTTGATCAGACAGGAAGATCAATTCATCATACGCTATGAATACGGTGGGAAACTGCTTCGGCCGGACGATGTGAAGTATCAATATGAACAAATGGCAACTGAACGCGGCGTGCGGCTGGAGCAGTTGTCGAACAAGGAACAGGATGCAAACGGTAATTTCCCTGCATTGCAGTGGATGTTGCCCTGCATGACTGAATGAGGTGACAGCATGTTTGTAGATAAAGCGAAGATATATGTTAAAGGCGGCGACGGAGGCGATGGTCTCGTTGCGTTTCGTCGTGAGAAATACGTCCCGAATGGCGGTCCTGCTGGCGGTGACGGGGGGAATGGCGGTGACGTCATCTTCCGAGTCGATGAGGGACTGAGAACACTCGTAGACTTTCGATATCAGAAGCACTTCAAGGCAGAGCGCGGGGTGAAAGGACGCAATAAGAGTCAGCACGGCGCGAATGCAGAGCATATGATCGTGCGTGTTCCACCTGGAACCGTTATCGTTGATGATGATACGAATGATGTTATTGCAGATCTAACTCGTCACGGCCAACAGGTTGTCATTGCGAAGGGCGGACGAGGCGGACGAGGCAATACTCGCTTCGCGACACCGACGAATCCGGCGCCTGAACTGGCGGAACACGGTCAAGAAGGACAAGAGCGTTGGATCGTGCTTGAGCTGAAGGTGATGGCGGATGTAGGACTGGTGGGGTTCCCAAGCGTTGGGAAATCAACGCTGTTGTCGGTCGTATCCAGCGCTCAGCCGAAGATCGGAGCATACCACTTCACAACGATCACGCCTAACTTGGGTGTGGTGGAAGTAGGAGACGGCAGAAGCTTCGTGATGGCGGATCTGCCAGGATTGATCGAAGGCGCTCATACCGGCGTTGGGCTCGGTCATGAGTTCCTGCGCCACGTCGAGCGGACACGAGTCATCATCCACGTCGTGGATATGGCGGGTACGGAAGGGCGCGATCCATTCGAGGACTGGCAGAAGATTAATGACGAGCTTAGACTGTACAATGCGAAGCTGGCTGAACGTCCGCAGATCGTTGCCGCGAACAAGATGGATATGCCGGAAGCGGCAGAATACTTGGAGAGCTTCCGCGAGCAATTAAAGGAAGTTCGCCCAGATATCGAGATTATGCCAATCTCGTCCTTAACGAAGAAGGGTGTGCAGGAGCTGCTGTATAAAGCGATGAGCACGCTGGAACAGCTCCCAGTGGCGCCAGAGGTTGAGGAAGTAGCTGAGGTGGAAGAACGGAAGATCTACCGTCTCGAGAAGAAGGAAGAGACGGAGTTCACGATTCGCCGGGAGAACGATATCTTCGTTGTAGAGAGCGTGGCGATCGAGAATATGCTGAAACGCATGCAGATGAATTCGCATGACGCGATCCTGCTCTTTGCGCGCACATTGCGCCGTATGGGTGTTGATGATGCATTGCGCAAGCGCGGAGCGAAGGACGGCACGATCATCCGAATTGCCGACTTTGAATTCGAATTCGTCGAAGGCAGCAGCTATTATTGATGAGATAAGCGTGCTGCAACGCAAAAACAGTAGCCCAGAGTATGTCCTTGGGCTACTGTTTTTTTACTTATGCAGCGGAACCAGGTGGCAGCATCGCTCTCGCTCTCGAGATGACGCCCTTAATTTCTTGCTCGAGCTTGATGACCGCTTCTTTATGCGTGACAATAGTGCGAACATGCGCGGCTAATGTGGAGAGCGACTTATTCAACAGCTTGACGTCCTTCAGCTTAATGGACTGATACACATTGTTCTTCATCGCGGACGTCAGCTTATTAAGCGCTGTGACGGAGCTTCGTTCACTTGAGATACGCGCTTCAAGCTTGTCGATTCCTGTCAGCGTGTCGCGGATTCGCTTCATGAGGCTCGCTGCCTGATCCTTGGCTGTCTTAAGCGAGGCTTCCTTCGACTTGATATCCTCGCGCGCGAGCTGAACCAGCAGCTTGACCTGTTCCGCCTGAAGGCTAAGGATCGCGGTCAAATCTTTATCCTTCAGCTTGCGGGCGGCTGCCAGCTGTTGGTTGATTAAGGTGTAGGAATTGAACAGCGGCTTGTAGCGCTCCTTCGTCTGCTGCAGCTTGGCATCAAGTGCAGCCAGCTTAGCGGCGTCGATCTGCATGATCTCCTTTCGTAGCTTGCTTTCCGCAGCATCATTCTCGCTGCTAAGCGACTTGATGCTCTGATCAAGCTGCGTGATCTGGCGCTGATAATCGAGCGCTTGCTGATAGAGTGCTTGCATGGACTTAGCCTGAGTGGGCTCTGCATCCTCCATAAGCTTGTCGAACGCTTTCTTCATCGTGGCTGACAGTTCGACTGATGCTGCCGCCGCACTAAGCGGAGCCAGCAGGAACATTACGCAAGCCATGAACATCATAATACTCCTCTTGATCATGAACGTACCTCCCTCATCGTCGCTACAACGACAAAAGCACCCGCAAGACAGGTCGATATCGACCATATCTTACGGGTGCTACCATCGTAAGCGAACCATATTTTAACTATCGTCCACAATATATCAAAGTGCTCATAACAAGTCAAGCTGGCAATGAACGCAAGTTGATAGAGACGATTATAAGTTTTGTTTATCATTTGGTATATTTACTAGTAAAATATTTTAATAATTAGGTATATCTTCTTCTTGTCGAGTGCCCAAAAATGCTATAATATGGAATTTATAAACATAAGAAACGGCATCCAAATAAGCGAACGAATTGGAGTTGTGCGTATTGGACACCCCAAACAAACCATTGTACGCCCTCATCATTGAACATATTCAACGTCAGATCGAAGAAGGCAAGTTTCTTCCACATGAACAGATTCCGACTGAGATGGAGCTGGCAGAGCAGTTTGGCGTCAGCCGCATTACGACCAAGCGCGCACTGGTAGAGCTTGAACGAAGCGGCTTGATCTACCGCAAACGCGGCAGCGGGAGCTATGTGAAAGAGCGTCAGCAATCCGAGCAACCATACATTCAGCGCTCGGCAGAGATGCTGCCCTCCAAGCGAATTATTTCGATCATCTTGCCTTATATGGTGGAGAACGGCCATGTTGGATACTTAAAGGGTATCTCCGATCTGTTGGAATCTAAGGGCTATTACCTCAGCCTTCATTCCAGCGATTGGGATGCGGAGAAAGAGAGGGAACTGCTTATCCGCCTTCCGAAGCATGGCTTT
Source organism: Paenibacillus sp. EB106-04-04-XG159 (assembly GCF_058791835.1). Taxonomy (NCBI): domain Bacteria; kingdom Bacillati; phylum Bacillota; class Bacilli; order Caryophanales; family Paenibacillaceae; genus Paenibacillus; species Paenibacillus sp. EB106-04-04-XG159. The sequence continues at coordinate 337,409 of NZ_JBYTDY010000004.1, forward strand.
GACGGTATTATTCTGTATCCGTTAGGGTCTATGTATAATCTTGATATCGTTCATATGCACTACTTGAACGGGTACCCGCTGGTGACGATCGACCAATATTATAACGGCATCCCTTTGCCAAGCGTAGTCTCAGATAATCGCCAAGGCGGCTATCTCGCCGCTCAGCACTTAATCGAGCTGGGCCATCGTCGCATTGCTTATGTATCCAGCATTGGCATCGAATATCGCACCTCTGTGCGCGACCGCTACTTCGGCTATTGTCAGGCGCTTAAGGAACATAGCGTAAGGTTTGTCCCAGAGCTGGTCATCTGTGATTTCTACCGCCAACTGTCAAGCGATAACGAGATGAGCTTCTATCAGAATATGGCGAGAGCCTTGATTGTTAGTGGAGCAACTGCGGTCGTGACTGAGCATGACCAGCTGGCGCTGACGATGATGAGCGCGTGTCTGAAAGGTGGAATACGAATTCCTGAGCAGCTATCCTTTGTCGGATTTGATGATATCGATATGGCCTCCCACTATGAAATTCCTCTTTCGACTGTCACCCAGAATTATTATGAAATAGGCAAATGCGCGGCGCAGCTATTGATTAACCAGTTTAACGATCCGTCTACTACAAACCCTAACACGAACTTAGCTATGATTCCCGTTGAGATGAAGAGAAGGCTTTCTTCCGCGTCTATAGATAATGCTATTGGCGAACGGTGATAGTTTAATATCGATTTTGTCGAACGAAGCTGCCTAGGGTACATCTGAGATGAACTTTGGGCAGTTTTATGTAAAATGAACAGATTATTAGTCGAATATCCATTATTTACAATTGAAAAATGAGCAGTTATAATACATCGTGTAACCACTTTTTGGTATACCAAATTAGAAGTTTTGTCCATATGGCAGCACGATTCGTAGCAGGGACTCGGCAAAATGAATGATGCGGTTATATCATTTCACGAGTAGTGCTTCAAAAATGAATCGGATGGGGGATTTTTATGAAAGCGCTTAAGTTGATGCTTGTATCCTTCTTTTTTCTCGCCTCTTTGGTCGCTTGTGCTAGCGGTAACAATGCAAGTGAACCTCCTAAGAACACGGATACGCCTAAGACAACCACGCCTACACCGCCTGCTGAAGAGAAGAAGGACCCGCCTCCAGCTCAGCCCGACCCGAACGCAGCCAAGTTTGATCTGAAAGGCGAAAAGATCAAGATCGGCTTGTGGTGGGACGGCGCCGACCCGCGCAGTGTGCCAGAAGCGGACCGCGACATCGGTGTTGAGGAGCAGATTAAGCTCATCGATGCCGCTGAGAAGAAGTACAATACCACAATTGAGTTCGTGAAGTTCGCGGATTACGAAAAGTATGTAGAGAACTTTACGACGACATCGCTAGCTGGCGAACCATTCGCCGACATCGTTGTGCTTGAGTTGTTCTGGGCATTCCCGCAGCTTGTGAACAAAGGCTTTATCGCTCCGATTGATGAATGGCTCGACATGAAGGATCCGAAGTATAACAACTGGATGAAGACTGGCGGTTCTTTCAATGGCAAGCAATACGGCTTCTATGACTCCGCTCCGTCACCTTATGGCATGTTCTATAACAAGACGCTCGTTCAGGAGATGGGACTTGAAGATCCTTATGAATTGCAGCAAAAGGGAGAATGGACCTGGGATAAATTCCGTGAATTCACCAAGAAAGCAACAAAGGATACGAACGGCGACGGTCAAGTTGATGTATATGGATTTGCCGGCAGCTACGGCAAGATGAACGCTGTGACGGAGCAATTCATTTATACGAATAATGGCTCTGTGGATCGAGACGAGAAGGGTGAACTGAATTACTCACTGGGTAGCAAGAATGCGTTAGACGCTTTGCAGTTCGTGTCTGACCTCTACAATGTAGACAAATCCATTATGCAGCCAATACCGGAAGATGCTACGAAAGAGTTCATTTCCGGCAAGGGTGCCATATATGCAGGCTTCAGCTGGGAGCTCGGCGGCCTCATTGAGAAAATGCCAGACAAGACGCTTGGCTGGGTGTTTTTCCCGAAAGCGCCTAATGCAACTGACTATAAGTCCTATACTCCATTCGGCAATATGTACATGGTAGCAAAGCATTCCAAGCATGCGGAAGCAGCTATCCATATCTTTGATGAAATTAACCTCCACGAAAAGGGCCGCGAGATTTCGTTCCAAGCATGGGAAACTTCATATCCTACGAAAGAAATGCTTGATACACGCAAGCAGATGTATGACAAGATCGGCTATCTCGGCGGCTACTACGCGATCCCAGACTCCGGCAAGCTGTTTGAATCGGTTGTTACCGATATTACGACAGGCAAAGTGACTCCAGCAACGGCGATAGAAAAGGTAAAGCCACAGTTCGAAGCTAATCTTAAGAAGCTCCAGGAAGATACCAAGAAATAACATGCAATAGCTAACGATAGTAAGTGAAAGTAGTACACACTGATACTCCGTCCCTGTTCATTCAGTATCAAGACAGGGACGGAGCGGTATGTGAGGGGGGAGTCCATGCGGCAGCGATACCGTAGAGCGATATCCGTACTGGTGATTACGGTTGTGGTAGTCTCCGGGGCTTTCCTGTTGATGGGTGGAAGTAGTGCCTCATCAGGAATAGATTACCCCATTGATAGCTCGAGATTAATGCAGATCACCAACGCAGCGAAGAAGGGCGGTTATCAGTCGTATATTCAGCAGTATAAGAGTATGACGCTTCCTGATAAGGAAGTGATTATTCAGGCGGATAGCTATGACCATGCTGCTGGAATGCCGGAACCTAGGCTGGAGCGGCCAAAAGGTTCAGTGGATCATGCTATCATCACTGGGGCAGAAGGGTCAATATCATGGAGCTTTCAGGTCCCGGAATCGGGCTTATATCATATCGAGATGAATGTGATGCCTATGAAGGGCAAGGATTCAGATATTGAGCGCGAGCTGCAGATTGACGGTATGGTGCCTTTCGCAGAAGCGAGAAGCATCATGTTTCAGCGAATATGGATGAATGAACAAGTGCAAGTGGAGCGAGATGCGAATGGCAATGATCTGACACCGCGGCAAATAGAGCATCAAGTATGGCAAAAGGTGCTGCTGGAAGATGCAACGGGATATGAGCCGAAGCCGTTCCTTTTTTATTTTAGCGAGGGTACTCATACGCTTAGCCTTACTTCTGTGAGGGAGCCAATGGCTATTGCTGGTATCAAGCTCTATAATCCGCAAGCAGCGCCGACCTATGAGGAGTTGGCGAACCTATACAAGGAAGAAGGCATGAAGCCGACAAGCGGCGTGTTCATCAAGGTGCAGGGTGAAGATGCGCGATACAAATCATCCCCGACCCTGCTGCCTGCCAATCATCGCGCGAGCCCTGCGGTTGAGCCGTATCATGTGTCCAAGCTGCGCAACAATATCATGGGCGCGTATGCGTGGCGAATTCCGGGACAGTGGCTCGAATGGGAAGTCGATGTGCCTGAATCAGGACTATATACGTTATCTTTCAAGCATTTGCAAAATTACTTACCGGGTATGTCCTCACTGCGAACACTCACCATAGACGGAGAGTTGCCGTATCAAGAGGCGGACCGAATTGGGTTTCCTTATAGTACGGAATGGCAGATGAAGACGGTTGGTGGAAGTGATGGTGAGCCGTATTTGCTTCCATTGTCACAAGGCAAGCATACGATTCGGCTGGAAGTAACCTTAGGTGAGCTTGCGCCAATCATTCGTGCGGTGGAATCAAGCATTCTAGAGCTGAACGGGATGTACCGGAAGATCATCAGCTTTACAGGAACTGTGCCAGATACATTCCGCGATTATCAATTGGAAACGCGCATTCCTGAGATGGCGGAGACCTTCGCTGAACAGTACAAGCTGCTCACTGAAATTGCGCAGATGATTGAAGGGCCAAGCGGAAGCAAGGATCGAACGGCGATCCTGAATACACTTGCCTATCAGCTTAAAGACATGGCGGAGCGACCTGAAACAGTTCCTTCACGAGTAGAGAGCTTCAAGTCCAATGTGGGTGCACTTGGTGCATGGCTCCCATCGATGAATGAACAGCCTCTAGTCATTGATTATCTGGTTCTCGCATCGCCGGATGTCACGCTTCCTGAGGCGGAAGCCTCTAGGTTGGAGCAAGGGTGGGCAGGGGCACAATCGTTTGGAGCATCCTTTATTGAAAACTACGATCAATTCGGCACAACTGGAGAAGCTCAGCAAAAGGTAATAGATGTGTGGTTGACTTCAGCTCGCGACCAAGCGCTAATCCTGAAGCGGCTTATTGATGACCGCTTTACAAGCGAGACAGGAATACAGGTGCGGCTTAAGTTGGTGCCTTCTAACGTACTGCTGCCGTCAACGTTCTCAGGCAAGGGTCCTGACGTCGCGATTCAAGTCGGCAATGATCTTCCGGTTAATTATGCGAGTCGCAACGCAATGCTGGATTTGTCACAATTCCCGGACTTTGAGGAAGTCACGAAGCGGTTCCTGCCAAGCGCGATCGTTCCATTTGAATTCAACGGCAAAGTCTATGCGCTGCCTGAGACACAGACATTTCCAGTCATGTTCTATCGCAAGGATATTCTGATTGATGAGCTCAAGCTGGGAGTGCCGGAGACTTGGGATGAGCTGAAAGCTCTCATTCCGAAGCTGCAGAGGCAGCACCTGCAGATTAGTTTGCCTGAACGGACGCTGAATGCCCTAGGCAACGAATCTGCGAATACGGATATCGTCAGCATTGCTCCTAATCCTGCTTATACGATGCTCTTATACCAGAATGGGGGCAGCTATTATCAGGATGAAGGGTTAATGAGCGGTCTGGAGTCGGAAATAGCTATCCAGATGTTTAAGAGTTGGACGGATATGTACATCAACTATAAGCTGCCTATCAGAGCGGACTTCGGCAATCGATTCCGCACGGGCGAAATGCCGATTGGGATTGAAGATTACACCTTATTCAACAAGTTGAATGTATTCGCTCCAGAGCTGAAAGGCTTGTGGGATTTCGCGCCAGTGCCGGGTGTTCGTCAACCTGACGGGACTATCCGACGCGAAACAGGCAGCGGAGGTACCGCGGCGATGATCTTCAACTCGACGTCAGATCAAGCGTCTGCATGGGAATTTATCAAGTGGTGGACGAGTAAAGACGCGCAGCTGCAGTTTGGACGGGAGATGGAGATTCGCATGGGCGCCGCAGCGCGGTATCCGACAGCGAATCAGGAAGCCTTCGCCGAGCTGCCATGGCAGTCTAGTGAATTGAAGAAGCTGCAAAGTCAGATGCAGTGGGTGAAAGGAGTTCCTGAAGTACCAGGAGGGTACTTTACAGGCCGGCATCTGGATAATGCATTTCGCAGAGTAGTGGTGCAGGGGGAAGATGCCAGAGAGTCCCTTGACTACTACGTCCGCTATATTAATGAAGAAATAACGCTAAAACGCAAAGAATTCAATCTTCCCTATAAGGAATGAGGGGATCATTCATGAATGCTAGTCCAGAATCGGAGCTTGCGCCTGAAGCGGGTATCCGAACGAAGCAAGGAATCACAGCGGGATGGCTCCGCAGGATGAAGAATGCGTTGAAGCGCGAATGGAAGAATAATCGCCAGGCATATGTGCTAATGGCGCCGTACTTCATAATTTTCGGTACGTTTACGGTGCTTCCGGTCGTTATATCGCTCGTGCTTAGCTTTACCTACTTTAATATGCTGGAGGCTCCCAGATGGGTAGGATGGTACAATTATGCGCGATTGTTTGCCCAAGACGATGTATTCCTCATCGCCTTAAAGAACACGCTGCTGTTCGCAGCCATTACCGGTCCGTTGAGCTACATGGCTTGCTTCTTCTTTGCCTGGTTGATCAATGGTCTGCCTCCTAAGCTGCGGGCTGTGCTGACGCTTATCCTGTACGCCCCGTCAATTGCGGGCAACACCTATCTGATCTGGAATCTGCTGTTCAGTAGCGATTCCTATGGCTTTATCAACTCCTTTTTGATGAAATATGGAGCTATTCTTGAGCCGATTCAATGGTTGCAGGATCCGCGATACATGCTTGCTATTCTCATTCTTGTTCAACTATGGCTCAGCTTAGGAACTTCATTTCTGGCCTTTATCGCGGGATTGCAAAATGTAGACCCCTCCTTATATGAAGCAGGAGCGATCGACGGAATTCGCAATCGCTGGCAGGAGCTATGGTTTATCACTCTGCCCGCTATGCGCCCGCAGCTGATGTTCGGCGCTGTCATTCAGATTACGAACGCCTTTACCGTAGCGGAAATCTCGATCTATCTGATTGGATTCCCAAGTGTAGATTATGCGGCGCATACGATTGTGACGCATCTGATCGACTACGGTATGATCCGCTATGAGATGGGCTACGCCTCTGCAATTGCGACGGTGCTGTTCACATTAATGCTGACGACCAACTTGATCACGCAGAAGATGCTGCGCAAAGTAGGTGAATAACGCAAATGAAGATATGGAGGCTGCGCAGTAAACGAGAGAATCGCTCATGGCTTGCTGACCTTCTATTGATGATGTTCCTTGGGGCAATTGCCACATTTATGGCGGCGCCGCTCGTGTTTACGATCAGCAATGCTTTTAAACCATTGGATGAGATTCTCATATTTCCGCCCAAGTTTTTTGTGCGCAATCCGACGCTTGATAATTTTAGGATGCTTGGGAGTTTGTTTTCCGATTCATGGATTCCGTTCTCAAGGTACTTATTCAACACGTTCTTTATTGCGATCTTAGGTACGGTTGGACATGTGCTGATCGCGTCTGCGGCTGCATATCCGCTTGCCAAGGTGCGGTTTAGAGGCAGGAAGCTGCTGTTTAGTATTGTCGTTATGGCCTTGATGTTTACGCCCTATGTAACGCAAGTGCCGAACTATATGACGATGACATTCCTAGGCTTGGTTGATACACAATGGGCTGTTATTGTGCCTGCATTCGGAATGGCGCTAGGGCTGTATCTTATGAAGCAATTTATGGAGCAGATTCCAGACGCGCTCATTGAAGCGGCGAAGGTAGATGGAGCGAGCGAATACCGCATCTTCTGGCAGATCGTGATGCCGATCGTGAGGCCGGCTTGGCTGACGCTGATCATATTCTCACTTCAGGGTCTATGGTCGGGAAATGTAGCAGGGACTCGATACATCTATAGCGAGCAATTAAAGACGGTTGATGCTGTCTTCGGCCAGATCGCGAACGGCGGTATTGCCCGAACCGGAGCTGTTGCTGCCGTTACCTTATTAATGATGCTCGTCCCGATTACGGTATTCATCATAACGCAAAGCAATGTCATCAAGACGATGTCGACGTCGGGACTGAAGGAATAACAGGGAGGCATCGAGATGATAATCAAGAAAGCCATTGCCTTGTGCTGCGCGTTCTTCATCGGCCTCGCGACGGCATCAGCCGCTTATGCCGATCCTGATGAAAGTTATACGTATTCTTACTGGGGGGAACCTGTACCGGCTCCAGCTCCGTATACAGCTGCAAGCATACGGTATGGGAATGATCTCCTTGTGGGTGATCTGAACGTGCCGCAGGATCTGTTCGTCAGTCCGCAAGGCCAAGTCGTGATCGCGGATACCGGCAACAATCGAATCATTATTGCGGATGAACAGTGGAAAGTTCAGCGCGTGATTGAGTCGTTTGATCATGATGGTCAGACGGATGTCTTTAATCAACCTGAAGGTGTGTTCGTTGATTCCGTAGGTCAGCTGTATGTAGCGGATACGAACAATCGCCGCATCGTCCAGCTGAACGCCGATGGGCAATTTGTGAAGGCGATTGAAGCTCCGGATTCAAGTCTGATCCGTGCAGGTTTCGACTATACGCCGATCAAGGTGGCTGCGGATGCTGAAGGACAGGTATACGTGATCAGCAGAGGTTCCTATGAAGGGGTCATGGAGTTTAATGCGGATGGAATGTTTGAAGGCTTTATTGGAACGAACCGCGTAAGGTTCGATCCTATTGATCTATTGTGGAAGCGCATATCCACGAAAGAACAGCGTGATCAGATGCAGCAGTTCATACCGCTCGAATTTAACAACATCGATCTTGATTCGGAAGGCTTCCTGTTTACGACTACTTCGGAAGAAACATCAGATAAGCCGATTAAGCGGTTGAATCCTTCGGGTGTAGACATCTTGCGCAGCAAAGGGTATTCCGTTCCCAAGGGAGATCTGTCGGTCTCGCAGACGAGCTCTGCGCCTGGCAGCTCGATCTTCGTAGACGTCGCCTCCGATAAAGGGGGCATCTACCATGCACTGGATTCGAAGCGGGGGCGAATATTCTCGTATGACAAGGATGGCAATCTGCTGTATGTTTCCGGCGGACGCGGAAGCCAACAAGGAAAGTTCCGCACGCCTATTGCTGTGGCGATGAAGGATGATCGTATGCTCGTATTGGATAAGGATCTAGCGCGAATAACGGAGCTGGCTCCTACCGAGTACGGCCGTGCGATACGAGGCGCTGTGCAGCACATGTACGAAGGCCGAGTGGATGAAGCTACGCTTGATTGGCAGAGAGTATTAGCCATGAACAGCAACTTCGATGTCGCCTATATCGGCATCGGCAAGACACTGATGAAGAAGGGCGATAATGAAGCCGCGATGAAATACTTCAAGCTGGGCAATCATCGGGAGAACTACTCCGAAGCGTTCAAGCGATATCGCAAAGAGATTGTCATCGATCATTTCGGTACGATTGTGCTCATGGTCATGCTGGGCGCAGCAGCATGCGTGACGGCTATTCGCATGAGCCGGCAGCAAATCGCGGTTAGACATTATGACAATGTGGGAATCGCCCGCAATCCCTTCTATACGATGATCCATCCGTTCAACGGTTTCTGGGAGATGAAGTACGAACAGAAGGGTCGCCTATCTATCGCATTTCTCTTATTGGCGCTGCTGACGATATTCACGATCATTAAACAGCAGTTCAGCGGCTTTGTCGTGAATTATAACCAGTCTTCCGAGCTGAACAGTCTGGAAGAGCTGATGTATATCGTACTTCCGTTTCTGCTGTGGTGCGTTGCGAATTGGTCGTTGACTACACTGATGGACGGCGAAGGCAAGTTCAAGGATATCCTGATGGCAACAGGGTATGCGATGCTGCCGCTCGTTATCATCTTCCTGCCTCAGACGCTAATCAGTACGTTGATGACCAACGGAGAGAGTCCCTTCTATTACTTGCTGGATGTTATTGCTTATGGTTGGTCGCTCTGGCTGCTGTTCGTCGGGACCATGACCGTTCATCAATACAGCCCGGGGAAGACGGTTGCAACGATGCTGCTCACGCTTATCGTTATCGGCATTATCCTGTTTATCGGTATATTGTTCTTCAGTATGATGCAGCAAATGATTAACTTTGCTATATCCATCTACCACGAACTATCGTTCCGATTGTGAGGTGTTAACGTGATATTACGATCGAATAGGATTAAGCGGGTCGTCAGCCTCATGGTGATCGCAATCTCTCTTCTCCTCATCGTGTTCCTATGGAGCGATATCAAGCAGGCTGCAGGATCTTTGTCATCGACTACACAAGTAAACACAGTTCCGAAGTCAGCTTCCGTAAGGGAAGTGCTGAAAGTGAATGATTCCTTGCTCCCTGATGCTGTGAAGCGAGAAGAGTTGAAACCGCGGGACAATACGGCTGAGGAGCTGCAATCGCTCGGGAAAATGGAGAAGGTGCTGGAGAATGAGAAATTAGCGCTGTATATCAACCGAGAAACGGCGGAAACGGCTGTAACGATTAAGGAGCAGAAGTATACCTGGTTCTCCAATCCTCAGGGCAGAGAGCAGGATGCGTTGGCGTCCCCGCTCTATAAGTCAGAGCTGTCATCTCAGATCATCCTATCCTATTACAATGATAAGGGTCAGCTGAATCGAATGAACAGCTACACGGAGAGTACGGCGAAGAAGCAGTTTGTCATCGATGCTTCTGCTGAACAGCTGAAGATCACGTATACGTTTGGCGAAGCTCCTAAAGGAGATGACTCCATTCCGAAGGTGATTAGCAAGGAGCGTATGGAGGCAGCAATTCTCAGCAAGATTGCCGATTCAGCAGAGCGTGAGCGCTTTGCGGCGCGCTATAAGCTGGATGAAGCGGCACAGGTGTATCGAGTGCGGAAGCTGCAGGATTATGTGATGGTGGAAATGAGAGAGCTGCTGCAAACCATCGGCTATACAGCCGAGGATGCAAGAAGCGATGAAGGGATTGAACAAGGCGAGGCGGCAGCGGAGAAGGAGCGTGTCCAGTTTACGGTGCCGCTCATCTATCGCTTGGACGGCGAGCAGCTGACGGTGTCGGTTCCGCTTGCGGAACTGTCCTATACAGAAGCCTATCCCGCGGCATATATTGACGTGCTGCCGCACTTCGGTGCGGCTGGGCTCGATTCAAAGGGCTACATGCTCGTGCCCGACGGCTCTGGCGCTCTCATTCATCTGAATAATCGCAAATGGAATGCCGAGCCCTATGTCATATCGATATACGGCGAGGATGATGCCTTTAACGTGAAAGAGAAGTGGCAGCAGAACGAGAAGGCGAGGCTGCCTATATTCGGCTTGATGGCGGATCAGAGAGCTTGGATCGGCATGATCGAGCAGGGAGATGCGCTGGCCAGCGTAATGGCGGATATAAGCGGCCGCAACCATAATTATAACAGCGCAGCTTCACGGTTTCGTATTGTGGCGATGGACTACTATACGTTGACATCTGGAACGAAATCGAGCTCAGTGCCGATGTTTGAAGAGAATCCGTATCGAGGTGATCTTGCTATACGTTACGGATTCACGACAGGTGATCGCGCGAATTATGTTGGCATGGGCGAAGTGTACAGGTCATTCCTAGAAGATAAGAAAGGAATGCGCCTGCTGGAGAAGGCGGAAGCGCCTTTCATGCTGGAGCTCAAGGGAGCCATACCGATTCAGCGATCGTTACTAGGCATTCCGTATGAGTCAGATACTGCGCTTACTTCATTTTCAGAGGCGGAACAGATTGTTGGCTTGCTGCAGGATAACGGGATCAGCAGGATCGATCTGCGTTATGTAGGTTGGTTTAATGGAGGAATTCGTCATAAATCGCCTGATTCCATCCGGATTGATTCTGTGTTGGGCGGAGCGAGCGGATTCAGGCAGTTGATAGATTACAGCAGCAAGGGGGTTACTTTATATCCCGATACAGCCTTGATGCAGCAGTACTATCGATCCCGAGATGCCGCATTCTTCTTAACTCAGGATAAAGCGCGAATCTATAAATATGATTCGGTGATGAAGCAGCAGGATGATGCGGAGCGGGACTATCTGCTCTTAACGCCAAGTAGGCTTATGAATACTACCTCTGCCTTTCTGGATGAATATAAGGAATGGAATACGGGAGCTCTATCGCTCCGTGACCTCGGCGAGATGGTGTACTCAGACTTTGATCCGTCACAAGCTGTCTCTAGACAGGAGGCGCTTCTTCAAGCGACAACTGCTGCGGAGGAACTTCATAAGCAGGTGCCTAAGCTGATGTTCAATGGAGGCAATGCTTATAGTCTGCCATATGCAGCCGCGATTGTTAACGCTCCTGAGCGCAGCAGCCGTATGAACCTGACGGATGAAGATGTTCCCCTGTATCAGATTGTGCTGCATGGATATGTGGATCTGGCTGGTACGCCGTTCAATCAAGGCGGCGCGGACCATGATCGTTCAGCACTGCTGCGGGCCGCCGAAACAGGTATGAACGTGTTCGTAGACTGGTTCTATGCCGACGCGGCGACTGTTAAGGAGACGGATTATGACCAATACATGTCGAATCATTATCAGATCTGGTTCGAACAGGCCGTTTCCCAATATAAGGAGCTGTACGAATTAAGCACTTTAACACGCGAGCAGCCGATTACAGGGCATCGCAAGCTGGCAGAGGGTGTGACCTGGACTCAGTATGCGAACGGGATAACGGTAGTCGTTAATTACAACGACTCCGCCGTACAGATTGATAACATAACTATTGAGGGGCTCAGCTTCGCAATCGGAACAGGCGGTGAAACGAGATGAAGAGAATGATGTCGTTGAGTCAGCGAAAGGCCTGGTGGGGAGTTTTGTTCGCGCTGCCGCTAATCATCGGGCTGATCATGCTCTTTATCCTGCCGCTTATCCAATCCTTCAGATACAGCTTGAGCAGTCTGGAGCTAGTAGAAGGAGGCTTCGAGCTCATACCTGAAGGGTTTGACAACTACCGCAGCTTATTGGTATCGAATCCGGATTATGTGCGCCAATTAACGGAGTCGGTCGTGAATATGATCATTAATGTTCCGATCATCATTATTTTCAGCTTGTTTGCCGCAGTGCTGCTTAATCAAAAGTTTAGAGGCCGCGCCTTCGCGCGCGCGGTATTCTTCCTGCCTGTTATATTGGCATCCAGCGCTATCGCTGGTATGGACATCAGTTCCTTCGTCGGCGGCTCAATCTCTGGGAGTAATGCTGGAGAGAGCGGAACGATATTGGAGAGCTTTGAATTGAAGAAAATGATGCTCGAAGCGGGGATGGGGCAAATATTTGTCGATTATTTAACGGGTGCTGTGGATCGCATCTATGAGATTATCAGCTCATCTGGCGTGCAGATGCTGATCTTCCTAGCTGGCCTGCAGTCGATCTCGCCTTCTCTGTATGAAGCGTCCAAGATAGAAGGCGCTACAGGATACGAGACGTTCTGGAAAGTCACCTTTCCGATGATGACGCCGCTCATCTTGACGAATATGGTCTACTCGATCATCGATTCATTCAGCGGGGATAAGATCAATAAGCTCGTCTCGGAAACCGCATTCAAGGTGTTTGACTTCGGATTGAGTGCAGCGATGGCGTGGATATACTTTATAGTAGTCGCTGTATTGCTCTCCGTAGCTGCGGGAATTCTGTCGCGAAAAGTGTTCTATTACGACTAAGGAGGCGGATTGCTGTGAGAACCTCGCTGTCAGATCGAGCGGATGCCATCGTTATTCGCTTCAATCCAGTAGAGAAAGGGAAGAAGTGGGTATGGGTATGGCTGAGAGGCTTGCTCGTCGCGGGCTTCTGCTTCATCATCTTATTCCCGCTCTTTCTTCGTTTGTCCGTAGCATTTCGTGACCGTGCCGATATCTATGATCCGACTGTGCTGTGGATTCCCCGAAATTTCACTTGGGATAATCTTCGCATCGCGATTGAGACGACCGACTACTTCGGCGCCATGCTCAATACGATATTGATATCTGGCGGAACGACAGTCATTCAGCTTATGTCCTGCGCATTGGGGGCGTATGCCTTTGCAAGATTGAAATTCAGAGGGAGCGGGCTCTTGTTCGCAGTCGTTATTTTTACGATCATCGTACCGCCGCAAACGATTATGATTCCATTGTACTTGACGTATCGGTACTTCGATCTGTTCGGATTAGTGCCGCTGCTGACCGGTAAAGCAAACTTTAACTTAATCGACACCTTCTGGCCGTTTATCATTTCATCCTCAACGGCGATGGGCTTGAAGAATGGATTGTACATCTATATATTCAGGCAGTTCTTTCGCGGGATACCGAAGGAATTAGAGGAAGCATCGCTTGTGGATGGAGCGGGAGTGCCGCGCACGTTTCTGCGCATTATGCTGCCCAACGCCGTCCCGGCCATTGTGACAGTTGCGCTGTTCTCGTTTGTCTGGCAGTGGAATGATAGTTATTATGTAGGATTGTTCTTAAATGACGTTAAGGTACTCGCGACTCAGCTTATGAATATGGGCATCGGACTGAAGGAGCCTGATCCTGTGTATCAGTCGATGTTACTGAATACAGGGGTGCTGCTCATGACCGCGCCATTAATTATAATGTACCTGTTTGTGCAAAGGTACTTTGTAGAAAGTGTGGAGCGAACGGGTATCGTGGGCTGAGTATGGAGCAAGCTGCGTGATAGCAGTATGAAAATAGTTTTGATGCGAGAGGCTGTTCCTCAAGAGGTCATTCGATCTTAGGGGCTAGTCTCTCTTTTGTTTTCGATCTGGTGAATATTTCTTTTTTTGTACGATCGCAATGCTTGTTCACTTTTTCATGTATAATGGACTCAACTTTACCTTCAACCTATTGCACAATCTCACATGATTCGCTATAATGTCCTTCTAGAGGAAACAAAAGTATTCTTACGGAGGACGAAACATGACCGATCGATATTACTTAGTCAGAGAAGACATCCTGCCAGAAGCGGTAGTGAAGACCGTTAGAGCTAAGCAGCTGCTTGCAGCAGGTGAGGTTAAGACGGTACATGAAGCTGCGGAGCGTGTGGACTTGAGCCGGAGCGCATTTTATAAATATAAGGATGGAATCTTCCCTCTGAATCAATTGGAGCGGGAGAGAATTGTAACGATATCGCTTGACTTGGATCACCGATCCGGCATTCTATCGAAAGTGCTCGGGTCTGTTGCTAACTTTGAAGGGAACGTATTGACTATACATCAGACGATTCCGCTTCAAGGAATTGCAAACGTCGTGCTGTCAGTGGAAACTTCGCTTATAGCCGAGCCGTTTGGACGGATGCTGGATATGTTAAGAGATATTCCAGGCGTTAAGCGCGTCAATGTAATAGGTCAAGGCTGACATATATGGGCATAAGATAAGGGAGGAATAGGGATGAAACCGATTAATGTGGGGTTATTGGGTTTGGGGACTGTGGGAACTGGTGTGGTACGTATAGTTGAAGGACATCAAGAGGACTTGAGCAGTCAAGTCGGTTCTCCTATTCATATTCGCAAAGTGCTCGTTAAAGATGCGCATAAGCAGCGCAATCTTCCAATAGATCAGGATCTGATGACTGAGGATGCTTGGGAAGTCATTAATGATCCAGAAATCGATATTATTATTGAAGTGATGGGCGGTATCGATCCGACCAAGGAATACATGCTGGCGGCACTCGAGCAGGGCAAGCATATCGTGACAGCGAACAAGGATCTGATGGCTCTGCACGGTCAAGAAATAATGGCTAAAGCGCATGCCAACAACTGCGACGTGCTCTTTGAAGCGAGTGTGGCCGGAGGCATTCCGATCATTCGCACGCTGACTGAAGGCTTCTCTTCGGATCGGATCACGAAGATTATGGGGATTGTGAACGGTACAACGAATTACATCTTGACGAAAATGAGCAAGGAAGGCGCAGCTTACGAAGATGTGCTGAAGGAAGCGCAGGAACTCGGCTACGCTGAAGCGGATCCGACTTCTGATGTAGAGGGGCTGGATGCCGCTCGCAAGATGACGATTCTAGCTACACTAGGCTTCCATACGAACGTGAGCCTTGAAGATGTAGATGTCCGCGGTATCTCTTGTGTAAAGAAAGAAGATATCCTATATGCCAAGCGTCTTGGCTATGAAATGAAGCTTCTCGGTATCGCAGAACGTCAGGATGATCAGATCAGCGTCGTCGTTCAGCCTACCATGGTGAGTACTTCTCATCCGCTTGCCTCTGTTAACGGGGTATTCAATGCAGTATATGTATACGGCGAGGCAGTCGGCGAGACGATGTTCTACGGTCCTGGCGCAGGGGAAATGCCGACGGCAACATCTGTTGTAGCGGACCTGGTAGCTGTTATCAAAAATATGCGTCTTGGCGTAAACGGCAAACAAGCGCATCAAGCCTATAATGAGAAGAAGCTTAAGACGGAAGAGAATATCACTTCTAAGAACTTTATATTGCTGCATGTACATGATAAAGCGGGAGTGTTGGCGCAGATTACACAGGCATTTGCGAAGTACAATGTCAGCTTGGAGTCTGTAGTTCAACAGCCGAATCCATACAATCCTGACGCGGAGATCGTCATCGTTACTCATCATGCAAGCCAAGCGAATATGAATCGAGTACTTGATTACTTTGAGAGCCTCGAAGTAATCAAGATGATTAAGAGCGTTTATCGCGTAGAAGGATAAAGAGCACGGCCGATTTGGTCCGGAAGGAGAAACCACGATGAGATACATGGGATTACTCGAAACATACCGTTCTTATTTACCAATAACTGAAGCTACGCCGAAGCTTACACTGCATGAAGGCAATACGCCTCTTATCCGCGCAGAGCGGATCTCTGCTGAGCTCGGCTTGAATGTATACTTGAAGTACGAGGGGTTAAATCCGACCGGTTCCTTCAAGGATCGGGGAATGGTCATGGCAGTTGCCAAAGCGATGGAAGAGGGCAGCCAGACGATCATGTGCGCTTCAACTGGCAATACTTCGGCAGCGGCAGCCGCATATGCAGCGCGCGGCGGATTGAACTGCATCGTCCTCATTCCGAACAATAACATCGCGCTTGGCAAGCTGGCTCAAGCGATGATCTACGGTGCAAAGGTGATCGCGATCGAGGGTAACTTTGACCGCGCGCTTGAGATTGTGCGCGAGATTACGGCGAAGCATCCGATCACATTAGTGAACTCTGTTAACCCTTATCGAATCGAAGGTCAGAAGACGGCTGCATTCGAAGTGTGCGACCAACTTGGAGATGCGCCGGACGTGCTGGCGATTCCTGTCGGCAATGCCGGAAACATCACTGCCTACTGGAAAGGATTCAAGGAGTTCCACGAAGCGGGCAAGTCGAAGAAATTGCCGAAGATGATTGGCTTCGAAGCGGAAGGTGCTATGGCGATTGTGAAAGGCGAGCCGATTCTGGAGCCGGAGACGATCGCAACAGCGATTCGTATCGGCAATCCGGCAAGCTGGAAGACCGCGGTTGAAGCGGCAGACCAATCTGGCGGTCAGATCAACTATGTGACGGACGAGCAGATACTTGCTGCTTATCAGATGCTTGCTTCCCAAGAAGGCGTATTCTGTGAGCCTGCATCGGCCGCATCGTTGGCAGGTGTAATGAAGCTGCATGGTGAAGGTTACTTCGCAGGCGGTGAATCTGTTGTCTGCGTACTGACAGGCAACGGTCTGAAAGATCCGAATGTTGCGCTTAAAACAGCGGGAATCGAGCCCGTTGTCGTTGAAGATAACGAAGAGGCTGTTATGGAGGCCATTCGTCAATTAGAGGGTGGACAATAATGTTGCGGCAGGAAGGCGTGCTGGTGAAAGTGCCGGCCAGCACAGCCAATCTAGGACCAGGCTTTGACACCATAGGAATGGCACTATCCCAGTATATATGGGTTGCGATGAAGCCTGCATCCAAGACGATTGTGCGACTATATGGAACGGAACTGTCCGGTATTCCAACGGATGAGACGAATCTGATCGTGAAGGTAGCTCAACGGGTGTTTGCGGAAGCGGGAGTGCCTGCCGTTCCGTTGGAAGTCGATATGTACAGTGAAATTCCGTTAACGCGAGGGCTCGGCAGCAGCGCGTCCGCTATTGTAGGAGCATTGGTTGCCGCGAATGGGCTATTGGGCAAGCCATTCTCGGATCAACAGTTGTTCGACATGGCCACAGCGATTGAGAAGCATCCTGATAATGTGGGGGCTTCTCTGCTTGGAGGTATTGTCGTTGCATCATGGGATGGAAGCAAAGCTCATTATGTCCGGCTTGAGCCATGCGCTGAGCTAGGGACGGTAGTAGCGATTCCGCGCTTCCAATTGGAGACGAAGCAAGCGCGAAGCGTGCTTCCTAAGCAATACAAGCTATCCGATGTTGTCCATAATGTAAGCCGCTCATCCTTGCTCGTCGCGGCCTTATGCACGGGACAATTCGGCTTGCTGCATGAAGCGATGAAGGACTGTGTGCACCAGCCATATCGTGCGCCGCTCATTCCTGGAATGAGCAATCTGCTTGCTGAAGCGAATCAGCATGGCGCTTTGGGAGCGGCATTGAGCGGTGCTGGCCCAACATTGCTTGCCTTGATCGATAAGAGCAAGCCATCGGCTGAATTGATCGAATTCATGCAGCGAACATTGGCTGATCATGGTGTTGAAGCGGATGTATACGAATTAAATCCTTGTATGGAGGGCGCTGTGTATATCGAAGGAGAGGACATTTCTTCAGTTATTCCTTCTATGTCGGAGAGTGCTCGATAAACATAAACTAAAGGGTTATGAAGTCTTATTGTATGAAGATGACTAAGACATAAAGGAGCTTCACTTCTCATGGCGCGTATTGCTTTGCTTCCAGAAGGATCCGTATCGCATGAAGCGGCTGTGCACTTGCTTGGAGAAGAGCATGAATATGTGCACAGCAAGCTGATATCGGATGTATTTATATCTACGGTTAATGGTTTAACCGATTACAGTGTTATTCCGATTGAGAATACAATTGAAGGCTCTGTCAACTTGCATATGGATTGGATCGTGCACGAGGTGGATCTGCCGTTCCGAGCGGAATGGGTCTATCCATCGATTCAGAATCTGGTCGGCCGCCGCGATGAATTGGAGGGTGACTGGTCCCGTGTGACGAAGGTGCTGTCGCATCCGGTGGCAATGGCGCAGTGTACGCAGTTTCTGCGAACACATCTGCCCCATGCTGAGCAGGAGCATGTCAGCAGCACGTCAGAAGCGATTCGAATTGTGAAGAACAATCCAGACAAAGGCTGGGTTGCCATCGGCACGATCTTAGGCGCCAAGACACACCAGCTGGATGTTCTCGAATCAGCTGTTACGGATCATAATAACAACTTTACACGCTTCGTGCTGATAGGCAAGGAGCCGATTGCAGCGGCACCTTCAGCGACGATGAAGACGACCATTCTGGTGACGCTGCCGGAAGACTTTCCGGGTGCGCTGCATCAAGTGCTGTCCGCATTTTCATGGAGACGCATCAACTTGTCGCGGATTGAGTCGCGTCCGACGAAGCTTAAGCTTGGAAGCTATTATTTTTACATGGATATCGAAATGTCGCTCGACTCCGTACTGCTGCCATCCGCTCTTGAAGAGATCGAAGCACTCGGTTGTCAGGTGCGTGTATTGGGCTCTTACCCAAGCTATTCCAGCGACAATTGGGTACAAGGGAGACCGCACCAGCTCAAGTTATAGGGTGAGAATGGTGATTGCCGTTAACGGTTATTAGCACTACAGAGTTGATCGAATATAAAGGGACTGTTCTTTAGGGATGTTTTCCTAGGGGCCAGTCCCTTTGTTATTTTGCTCATTAACACTGACGCTGTATTCAGATCGAATATGTGTTTAGGTGCTGTGAGAGCACTTTTTTTGTACATAGGGATGTCAAATGCCCAGTTGCTGCATACGATGTAGTATTGATTGGGCGGGCGAATGTCCTGCCACGAGGAGGAAGCCGGATATTCACTATATCCGGGAGTTCGTTTGAAAAGCTGTCATTATTGGATGGAATAAACGGCATTCACGACGAATGCTTAGGAGGTAACAACACGTGAAAATTCATATTGTCAAAAAAGGAGACACCCTCTACTCTTTATCGAAAAAATATGGTGTCTCATTAGACCAGCTTATCGCTATGAATCCACAATTGAAGGATCCTAATCAGTTGTCTGTCGGCATGAAGATTAAAGTGCCTTCTTCTACTTACCCGACGGGCGGTTACGAAATCATCCATAAGCATGTCGTCAAAGAAGGCGATACGTTATGGAAGCTGTCCAGGGCTTGGGGCGTGCCATTGAATGTTATGATCGCGGCGAATCCTCAATTGAAAAATCCTAACGTGCTGCTGGTCGGGCAGGTCATCAACATTCCGAAGCTAGGAAGCCAGAAGGTGGAAGAGGAAGTAGTTGAACAGTCCTTCGCGGAGAATATTAAGAAGAAGTTGACTGCACCGAAGCCGAAAGCGGAAATGAAACCACCAAAAACTGAGATCATTCAGCAAGCGGAAGAAGCTAAGCCCGAAATGAAACCTGAGATGAAGCCAGAGATGAAACCAGAGATGAATCCAGAGATGAAACCAGAGATGAAACCCGAAATGAAACCTGAAATGAAGCCGGAAATGAAGCCCGAAATGAAACCTGGGATGAAGCCAGAAATGAAACCCGAGATGAAGCATGAGATGAAACCCGAAATGAAACCCCAGATGAAGCCTGAAATGATGATGGAATATAAACCAGCTGCCCCAATCGCCCCTGCACAGTTTAATCAACCTTCCGCTTTAAATGCTGAATTTATGCCATTTCAATCTGCTGCTCCAAATCTCCCTGTACATCCAGCACCTAAAATGAATATGCCAGTTATGCCGACTGCACCATCTGCTCCCGCACCATTATCCAAGGCAGTAACACCTTTCGCACAAACAGCGGTTCCTAATATGACGGCAATGTCTGAGGCTCAACCTCTTCCTGGTAAAGGTGCTGGCGGCAATGAGAGCAAAGAGGCTGCCGCATTTCCAATGAATAATCTCGTTCCGTGCGACGGATATTCGATGAATATGCTGATGGGGCAGGGCTATTCACAGATGATGCCATCAATGCAATACCCTGTGCACGGAACTGGGATGTACGGTTATGGCTATATGAAGGGAAAGCCTTGCAAGCATGGGCATGGGGTGTATCTAGGCAATTGTCCTCCAGGTACTGTTCCTATAGGGAATTGGAGCGTGATGCCTGCAAACACCATGTATGCGCAATATAATCCCTACAACGCACCAGTCGTTCCTGCGCCGCCTTTGATCCAACCATCTTCCACTGGTTATACACCGAGTGCGGGATATGACAATTCAAACTTTCCTTATCCATATGAAAATATGCATTCAGCATCAAACAGCGGATATAGTGCAATGGGCAATGTCAAAGGGATGAGCTATTCGCCAATGTCAACCCCGATTGTTTCGAATCAACCGAAAGACAATGGAGTTAATATGATCACACCGCGAGAACATGGGATCTATAGTATGGATCTCTTGGATGGTTCTCAAGTAAGTAAACTGCAGCAAACAGATGCTGACGCGGCACCAACTTCGGCGGAAACGAAGAGAGAACAGTCAAAGAAGGGCTTTAAGACAGGCAAGAAGAAGGCGAAGGTGCGCAGTCATACTGCGTCTCGATTGAATCGGAGCAGTACGCCTTGGATTAATAGATAAATGATACGCAACAGGAACCGATCAACCATAATGATCAATTGTTATTGTGGTTGATATTTCCTGTTGCTAGAATAGGACATGCCGTGATATATTATAAATCCGGTCGCGAGATAGCGAGTCGGACACAGGATGAAACGATGAATGTCAGCTTGAACAGCTTCAAGAAAGTTTGAAAAAAATGTTGACAATCTTCAACTGAATGTGATAACATTAATTCCTGTTGCTAAGTGAATGGTTTGAAGCACTGAAGCGACAGAGAATCAATATTGTTCTTTGAAAACTGAACAACGAGCGAATGTTAGAAAATAACGAGTTAAACTCGTCAGCAATACAAATGAGCAA
>NZ_JBYTDY010000005.1:0-105798 GCF_058791835.1 Paenibacillus sp. EB106-04-04-XG159
GCCGCCAGCGTTCGTCCTGAGCCAGGATCAAACTCTCCATAAAAGTGTTTGACTTGCTCATTTGTATTGCTGACGAGTTTAACTCGTTATATCTAACATTCTCGCTGAATGATTCAAACGATCAAGATCGTCATCCTCACTCAACATTCGCTCGTTGTTCAGTTTTCAAAGAACAATTCGTAACTCGTAAGTTACTTTCTTTTTTTCATCGCCGTTCAGCGGCGACTTAATTAATATATCACGTCTTACATATAAGGTCAAGCACTTTTTTAAAAGTTTTATTTCAGCGCCTTTCAGCACCTGCTTGTCCCTACCACCGTGTCGAATGGTGGAAAACAAATATAACACAGGTCGCACGAAACATGCAACCCTGATATCCATCCATATTATGTCTCAATCATATCTGCACTATTCATATTCCCGATAAGATTACACAATGGTCATATACGAAGCTATACTGCACAAGAATGTTGTATTATGTACAACTTTTCGAGGCAAACGACACCCTCTCCCATTGTATTGTTGTACAATATGCAACATTATCAAGACCCACAGCAACAAAACGGCCATCTCCGGTCAAATTGTTGCACACCGTACAACAATTTGGGATTTACCGCGTGTTCTAAGCGGAAATGTTGCACTCTATACAACATTTCCGCCTAGAACCAGCAAGACCCACAGCCACTAAGCTGCGGGTCTCTATCCATCAATCTTCCATCGATTCTATCTGCTTCTTCACTCGTTCCGCTTCCGTCTCCATTTCCAGCCTCTCATAAGCATTCTTCATCAGCCTCAGATCCGCCAGTGAAGGATTCTGAATACGTTCCAAGTACGTCAGCGCCTTGCGAGGCTCTCGCTCCTCGCGGCTCTTCGTCCCGAATAGATACATATTCCCCAGCACCCTCAGCGCATGAGGATTATCCAGATCCTCCTCATACACCTCCTTCGCCCGTTCGTATTCACCGCGCAGGACGTAACGATCCCCTTCGTGCAGCCCTTTACCTCCGGAATCGTCGAATACGAGCATAGGCAGATCCTTTTCCTCCACAATCGTCAACGGTCGGGAACTGCTGATCTTGTTATCATTCTGATCATACGCCTCTACCGACCATAGATACTTCGATCCAGGATACGCGTAACCTAGAATATATGAAGGGTTGATCCATTCGTTCTCGCGATCTCCGCCATAAGACGAATAGCCCCATCCCTCATGCACATACTCGCGGAGCGCAGCAATATCCAACACGATTTCAGACTCTTCATATTGATCAGGTAAAGTAAAGTACCCATTTCCCCGATTCTCCGGACCTACTTCAATCCATTGCAGTTTATAATAGGCAGCTCCAGGGTACGGTTCCCACTGCAGTCTTATCAAGTCGCCTGTAACACTCGTAATACCTTTCGGCGCTTCCACTATCATATTAGGATTGAACCGAACCACAACATCCTTGACGGGTTCGCCTGCCTTGACCATGATCCCATGCGGTGACGTACCTGAATAAGTATACGACCTCAATTCCTTTACCGAAGCGCCAACCCCAATATCATACTTGCTCTCAGGGATATCATAGAAACGGAATTCGCCATGTTCATCTGTGAGGACCATATGATGATGCTCAGGACGAGGTGGAGAATTCCAAGAAGTAGCATCTGTCTCTCTCAAATACACTTCCGCGCCACTCAGAGGTCGATCACCCACCATCACTTTCCCTGATAGCATAGGAGTCTTTCCAAGTTGCGGTTCACGCGAATGAAGCAGTTCTAGCTCTCCTTTCCTCCACTCATCATCATTCTGCTGCAACAGCTCTTCATACAGCGATATCGCTTTATCCCAACGATGCTGACGAGCATATAACTCAGCCAATCTATACTTGCTCATTTCAACAAACCCTGCATTCGGAAATGCCTGAATCAACTGTTCCAGCCGAGATACCATATCGTCCAAGCTAACGACTGGTCCATTATCTACCCCATGTGAATAAGAAGAATGGTCTCTCCCCACATAAATGAGATTATCCTCCATGGGAGTATTCATTCCGCTCAATTTCAAAGCTTCTCTCTGCGCATCCGCAACAGAATAGGTGCTAATATCTCCAAATGCAGTCTGATCATCCAACCGAGAAGCCCCCACAACGCCAGCGATAATTAGCCCTGCCATTAACACGATCGTCCACACCAGGTGCTTCACCTTCATCCGAATCATGGCTGCTCCCCCTTCACTAACAGCTGTTTGAGGATCAGCATCCCATCAATCTCCATATAGCTTTCTTCATGATATTCACTGACCGTCATAGACCTATCCCCAGCCCCTTGCTGAAACTTAACGAATAGAGGCACTACCACGATCAGGAGAGACAGTCCAATCGCAGCAACCGCAATCGGGATCGGAATGCGAACCTCACGATTCCAGAACGAAAGCTTAGCCCTGTCAACAACTCGACCTTTATGATCTTCGGAAAATGCCAACCCGCTAACCTCTTCCTTCAACACCCTGCTCCAGTCCGAATCCTTGTTCATGCATTCCACCCTCTCTCTTCCAATATAGCTTCGAGCTGTTTACGCGCACGCGACAGCTTGCTCTTGACCGTACCTTCCGCTTCACCAAGCGCATCCGCGATATTCGCTACGGACCAATCCCGGTAATAATGGAGCACGATAACCTCACGATATTTGTAAGGCAGCTCCTGCAAATAATCGTTCATATCCATTCGCATCACAGCCGCTTCTTCCCCTGTCATTTCTTCGCGCTCACCATTCTCCACTTGTTCTCTATAAAATAGCCGCCTCCAGGAGCTCCTCCGCATCCATGCTCGACAGCGATTAATCGTAATGAGCATGACCCATGCCTTCAACCGAGAAGGATCCTTCAACTGATTGATCTTGCGATATACGGTCAGGAACACTTCCTGACTGATATCCTCAGCTTGATGGCGATCTCGGAGAAGCAGCGCGGCTGTTCGCAGCACATCATCGCCATAGGCATCCATCAACGGACGAAGCCCTTCTGGCTCACCGCGCCTGAGCCTTGCAACCCACTCCTCTTCCTCCCCCATCCCTTCACCCCCATTTTTTTCTATTATATAGATGCTTGAACATATGAGATAGGTTGCATTCTGTGCAACAAAAAAAAGCAGCAGAACAACGGGCATCCATTCCCGCGTTCTGCTGCTCTTCTTCTATTAGATATCTATTGCTTCACGATGAGCGGTACGACTTCACCCGCGCGTACATCGATCAAGCCGAGGTCCGTCAACTTTAGCGACGGACTGACCGGCAGCGAGTGCGTGCTGATCGACATGATCGGGTTATAGTGCTCATACCCGATCGACTCCATTGCCGCACGAAGTTCCTTCACATCCTGGCCGAAGGCTTCAAATGGCACTTCGGACAGGATGCCGCCCACCGGCAGCGGCACATGCTTCAGCACTTGGCCGTCGGCTACGACGCAGAAGCCGCCCTGCGTGCCGATGACGGTGTTGCATGCGAGCGCCATATCCTCTGGCGAGTGCCCGACGACGAGCAGATTGTGGTTATCGTGCGAGTAAGTCGTCGCGATGGCGCCGCGCTTGATCGTGTTGCCGGTAATCAAGCCATAGGCGCGATTGCCGTTCTTGCCGTAGCGCTCGAATGTCGCGATCAGACCGTTGCCGCTCTCCTGCCATTGCAGCTCGCCGTCACGCACCGCGACTGGACGGTGCAGCTCCTTCGTATTGGTCGTGCCATTGACGACCTCCATCACCCGGCAGTTGTACTCGCCGTCCGGCAAGCCTGCCACTTCACGCTGCACGCGGAAATCCGTCGGCGATAACGCCGCAAGCTTCACGCTCTCATAGAAATGCGCTGGGAACTGCTGCCCGCCATGCGTATCCTCGCCTGCTTCCGCCGCATCGTATACCAACCGACCGCGCTTATATACCGCATCAATCGTGAACTGCTCCACATCCGTCAGCAGCACGAAGTCCGCGATGCGGTTCGGCGCGATCGCCCCGCGATCATCCAGCTGCATGCGGCGAGCCGACGTGTACGTCGCGGCATAGATCGCGCGTTCAGGCGACATGCCCATCTTGATCGCTTTGCGCACAAGATGGTTCAAGTGACCGTCCGCCGCAAATGTGTCAGCCATCACATCATCAGTCACGAAGCAGAACAACTCGGACACATCCTGCTCAATCAGCACCTTCATAATCTCAGGGCGCATCGCCTTCTCCTGAATCTCCACGAAGCAGCCGCTCCGCATCCGATCCAACATACTCTCCACTTCCTGCTCCGTATGGTCGGAATCAACGCCCGCGAACATGAAGCGCGCCAGGTCCAGATCCACCAAACTCTTCGGCGTATGACCTTCAATCACGACATTTGGATACGTCTTTCGGAAATGCTGCAGGATCTTCCCCGTCTTCCCGTCCGGATTGCGCAGCACATCGACCGAGTCCATAATCTCGCCGAGGCAGATGACGCGCTCCATCTTCATGAGCTCGTCCATCTCGGCGATGCCGATCTCTCCGCCCGTCGTTTCCAGCTTGGTCGCCGGCACCGAGCTTGGAATGGCGTAGAGAATGTCCGCAGGACAGCCTTCACTCGCTGCGATCATCGCTTGAACTCCCTCTAGGCCGAACACGTTGGCCATCTCGTGAGGCTCAGATACGACCGTTGTCACTCCATTTTTCAAGATACCATGTGAGAATGTCTTCGGTGTAATCATCGAGCTCTCAATATGCAGGTGGATATCGACCAAGCCCGGAATCATATGACGCCCTGCGCCCCGCAGCACCTCAGCAGCCTCGAACGTCTCCTCCCCGCGCTGTCCTACATAAAGGAAGCGGCCGTCCAGCACCGCAACATTGCCGTGAATAAATTGCTTCATATATACGTTATAGACGTGAACGTCTGTAATGAGCAGATCAATCTTCATGAGAGCATACTCCTTGCTGTCTATAGTCTAGAATGACAGGGGCATGAAGACGAATCCCCAGCCCCTGTTCCTTGTTATTTGTTCTTTGTTATTTTGATGTTTGAACGAGTACGATCTTCTCTTTCGCCAGCACCAGCTTAACCGCAGCTCCGTTCGCAAATGGCTGCTCCATCTCGCGGTTGACTGTAAAGTCGCCGAGCTCCGTCTGCACGACATATTGATAGCTGCGACCAAGATACGTGCTGATGCGAACTTGTCCAGGAATGATGTTCAAGCCAGCTTCGATCTCAGCAGCGGTCAAGCCGCCGACTCCATCTGTTAGCTCGCTGTCCTCGACAACGATCAGATCGTCGGGGCGAATCGCAGCTTTCATATCATCCGTGATCGGATGTCCAGAACGGTGATCCACTTGGAACTTATAGCCCTTCACGCTCTGTACCGCGACCAAAGATCCATCCGCCTGCTTGCTCTCTATATCAAGGAAGTTGTTGAATCCGATAAAGCGAGCAACGAACTCTGTCTTCGGATATTTATAAATGTTCGCAGGCGCATCCAATTGCTCGATCTCACCCTTGTTCATAATCGCGACCTTGTCCGAGATCGAGAAGCATTCCTCTTGGTCATGCGATACATATACCGTCGTGATGCCCAGTTGCTGCTGGATACGGCGAATCTCAACGCGCATATTTACACGCAGATTCGCATCCAAGTTACTAAGCGGCTCATCGAACAGGAGCAGATCCGGTTCGATCACGAGCGCGCGCGCAATCGCCACACGCTGACGCTGTCCGCCTGACAGCTCGCCTGGGAAGCGCTTCTCGAAGCCCTGCAGGCTGACGACTGCGAGCATGTCCATGACGCGCTTCTCGATGTCAGCTTTGGCTACTTTACGCAGGCGCAAGCCGTAAGCGACATTATCGAATACGGTCATGTGCGGGAAGAGCGCGTAGCTCTGGAATACGAAGCCGAAGTTGCGCTTATTCACCGGCACACGCGTGTAGTCCTGACCGTCAAACATGAACTTGCCGTCCTTCGCTTCCAAGAAGCCCGCGATCAGACGCAGCGTCGTCGTCTTGCCGCAGCCACTTGGACCGAGAAGCGAGATGAGCTCGCCCTTTTTTATATTTATGTTGAAGTTCTCAAGGATAACATTCTTGTCATAGGCAACAGATACATTTTGCAGCGATAATAATTCCACAGTCACAGTCCCTCCGTATGTCCGCTGTTAGTTTTTCGTAAAGTAAGACAGACCCATCAAGCGTTCAATCAGTATCATCAAACCGCCCGTCATCAACATGAGGAGCACCGAGATGGCTGCAATCGTTGGATCAAAATAGTTCTCTACATACGTCAACATCTGAATCGGCAAGGTGCTGACCCCTGGCCCTGTCATAAAGACCGAGATATCCACGTTGTTGAACGATTCCAGGAAGGCAAGCAGCACACCCGCGATCAATCCTGATCGAATGTTAGGCAGCACGACCGTGAAGAACGTCTTCAAACGTGACGCGCCTAAGCTCATGGACGCCTCCTCAATCGCATAGTCGAAGTTGGATAAGCTGGAGCCGATGACGCGAATGATGTATGGCAGCATCAGCACGACGTGTCCGACTAACAAGCTCGTGTAGATCGGAAGATTGAACTGAACAACTAAGTACTTCAACATCGTGAAGCCAAGTACGATACCTGGGATAAGCAATGGAGAGATGAAGATGTTGTTGAGCATCCCCTTCCCCTTGAAGTCCCCGCGGCTCAACGCATAAGCAGCCGGAACACCGATCAAGAGCGCGATTAGATTCCCTAGAAGCGCGACAACCATCGTAACTTTAAAGGTCTCCATAAACATTTCTACTTCAAATATGTTCTTATACCAGCGAAGAGAGAACCCTTCCGGCGGAAATTGCAATATAGCGCTATCCCCGAACGACGTCGTCATAATAATGACGAGCGGCCCGAGCAAAAAGAGAAACACGAGCCCTGCAAACAGGCCAAGTCCGCGATTCTGTTCCTTCATGTTCGTTACCCCTTCGGATTCAATTTGCGAGCCATCTTATTCATAAGCCCGATAATGATAAAGGTCACGACGATCAACACCGTCGCTATGATGGACGCCATCGTCCAGTCGTTCAACGTCATTGCGTTCTGGTACAGGAACGTAGACATCACTTTCTCCTTACCACCCAACAACTGCGGTGTTGTGTAGGCAGTCAAGCTGCCGACGAATACAAGAATACTGCCGACGATGAGACCAGGTACGCATAATGGAACGACAATCTTCATAAAGCCTTTGAAACGTGAAGCACCCAAGCTCTCAGAAGCGCGGAGCAGGTCTCCGTCGATATTTTCCATAACCCCTACTAATGAAATAATCATGAGCGGCAGGAACAAGTGAATCAAGCCGATGATCATCGCCGTTGGCGTGTACAAGATCTTGAGCGGCTCTTCAATAAGTCCAATGCCTGTCAGGGCGTTGTTAACGATCCCGTTCTTGCCAAGGATGACCATCCAGCTAAAGGAACGTACGATCGAGCTTGTCAGCATCGGGAACAGTGCGAGCATTAACAGAATCCCTTTTGTGCGCGCCTTTGTACGAGAAATATAATAAGCGGTCGGGAAGCCTAGCAAAATACAAGCAACTGTCGTCACTAAGCTGACTTGAAGTGTCGTGCCTAGTATCTTCAGAATATAAGGGTCGCTTAGCAATTTAACATAGCCGCTAAACGTGAATTGGCCATCTTGATAGAAAGAGGAGCCGATCGTCATCAAGATCGGAATAATCATAAATAAAGTCAGGAACAGCAGTCCCGGCAGCATCAGCAGCCATAAATACACTTTCTTCATCTTTGACCTTCTCCTGTTGTCAGAATGTCTGTCCCACCTCTGGGCAATATTGCTGCATAATTATATGCGTGATTTACTATTGACTATTAGCTTAATACTGCTAGCTTTTGGCTATAGCCTATTGACGAATCAGTCCCACAAACAGCTTCAAGAATCGTTCGTGATCTACGTCGAGGCATACCTTGACGTTTGGTGTATGTCCCAGTCGTTGCTGGATATCGCACACCGTCTGCCCATCGCACAGCGAGCTTGATGTCTCCACGTCTACGTGCAGCAGCTTCGTCTCTACTAGCGTAGGGTCTATCGCAACTCCAACCGCAAGCGGATCATGCAGCGCGCAAGCTGCAACTCCGTTTCGTTCTTCATAACGGTTCATATAGTCCTTCATACACTGACGCACCACTGGTCCAAGCTCCGTCGCATCGAGCTCTTGCAGATGTGCTTCATAGAGCAGCGCCTTGCGCGTCACATCCAGACCGACCAAGGTCAGATCGAATCCGGCCTGCAGCACGACGCGCGCCGCTTCCGGATCAACGTACATGTTATACTCCGCTGTCGGTGTCACGTTGCCGTAAGTGAGGAGCGCCCCGCCCATAACGACGACACGCTTGACCAGCCGTGGCAGCTCCGGGCAGAGCCGATACGCCAGCGCCAGATTGGTGAGCGGCGCCGTCATGATCAATTCCAGCTCACCGGCATGCAGCTTCGCCTGCTCTACGATGAACGCTGCGGCATGCTGATCTCTCGGCTCCATCGGCGGAAGCTCCAGGTCGCGAAGCGCGCCCCCGAGACCGTCGCGGCCGTGCACGTGATGCTCGAAGAAGTGCGGGCGCAGCAGCGGGCGATCGGCTCCCATCACAACCGGGATTGCGCGAGCGTATTCCGTATTCAGTGCATGAAGCACTTTGCGCGTATTCAGCGTCGCTTGTTCGAGCGACACATTGCCATTCACTGTCGTAATGCCGACCAGGTTAAACCCTTCATGCTTAACCGCCATCATAATGGCAAGAGCGTCATCCACTCCTGTGTCTACATCCATCAGCACAGGGACTCTCGATGTGTGTTCCATCTGGCGTATTCCCCCCTGATATTCATTTCCTACAACTGCCCAGCAGCCGTATGCTTCAGATCATACTATTCGTGCTGTTCGATGTATCGAACATAATGCCGAATGAAAGGGAGGGTCGCATAGTGCCGCCCTCCCGACAATCATTCATCGTATCTATAATGCTGGTAGAAGTTCTACTCCAATTCGCGGTTCCAACGATCGATCCAGCCGCTCATTTGCTGGTTTACGAAGCTCAAGTCCATCGTTTTCAGATTTTCAATTGTTTCTGCGCCGTACGTCAAGCCTTCCGCTTGTTCAGGTGTCAGCTCTACATTCTTGTTGGCTGGAGAGTCAACGCGATCAAGCGCATTAGCCTTCTGAACTTCTTCACTGAGAATCCAGTTGATGAATTCCTCTGCCAGTTCTTTGTTCTCCGAGCCCTTAACCACGTTCACTGTATTCATAAGCGCATACGCGCCTTCTTTAGGAGTAATGAATTTCGCAGTTGGAACTGCTTCTTTAATGCTGCCCAGGAACGTATCCTGCAGTGGAGCAATTTCGATCTCGCCCTGCGCAAACATGTTTGCTACATCCGCAGTCTTCGTGTAGTACTTCACAACGCCTGGATTAATATCTTTCAGCGCTTTGAATGCCGCATCCGCGTTCATATCTGTGCTGCCTTCATGCTTAGCAGCGATGTCCATCAACATCGGTCCGCTCGTGATCGTGATGTTAGGCAGCGCAATCTTGTTCTGGAATTCTGGATTCCACATATCATTCCAGGACTCAACAGGCGTCTTCACTTTGCTCTCATCTACAACTAGACCTAGTTGAGCGACAGTGAATGCTGGACCCCAATCTTCACCCAGCGGTGCTTTCGCGATATCGTATAGTTGATCCACGTTAGGAATCTTGCTGCGGTCAATCTTCTCGAACAATCCTTCTTCGATACCTTGGAGTGAGTAGTAATCGGACAAGTAGATTACATCAACCTTCGAGCTGCCTTGACGAATCTTATTAAGACGATCCGAGTTGTTGCCGATCTCCGTAACAATCTTCACGTTATGTGCTTTCTCAAATGGTTCGTACACATTCTTCTTCATAGCATCTTCCGCGAATCCCCACGTTGAGACGACTAATTCAGTCGGTTTGTCTCCCTTGCTTTCGCCGCCGCTTGAGCAAGCTGTAAGTATAGTTCCCAGAGCAAGTACTACTGCCATTACCGATGCTAGCTTTTTCATAAGAAATGATGTCCCCCTAGTTGCTGTCTTAAGTAATAAGTCGTTGTGCGTTCCAACAGTGATCACTATAGCATAGTACGAAAAATCACACAACCCTAATTACGAACATTTTTATTTTTATACTGTTTATAGTTCGCTTTTTACGATATTTTCGATATTTTTCGTCAAATTAAGTTTGAAATCTATATACAATTCCTTACATTCAAGAAACAAACAAAAAAAGCGCTGCGGCTAATAGTTCAGCCACAACGCTTCAACTTATTTCAATTCATTTCAATTAATGTCCGCCGCCCATCATGAAATAACGAGCGATTACGAGTACAAACAAGATCCACATCAACCAATGAATTTTGTATTTTTGTTCACCTTTACCAAAGGTGTTTGCAACAAATGCAAGCACAACATAAGCCAAGATACCGAATGAAATACCGTTTGCAATGCTGTAAGTGAAAGGCATGAAAGCAACTGTCAAGAATGCTGGAATACCTACTACCAGATCTTTAAAGTCGATTTCGGATACAGACTGCATCATCAACACGCCAACAACGATCAACGCCGCTGATGTTGCAGCTGTAGGGATAAGCGCTACAAGTGGAGCCAAGAACAGAGAGAGCAAGAAACATACGCCTGTTGTTACAGCCGTCAGACCTGTACGACCGCCTTCAGCGATACCTGCTGTACTCTCTACGAATGCCGTTGTTGTAGAAGTACCCAACATTGCGCCGCCGGTGACTGCGATGGAGTCAACGAGCATAGCCTTACCTACTTTTTGCTTACCTTTTTCCGGATCCTTCATGAAGCCGGCACGGTTAGCCGTACCGATCAAAGTACCGAATGTATCGAACAATTCAACGAAAGTAAACGTCAAGATGATGGAGACGATCCCCACATCCATGATGCCGGCAAAGTCGAATTCGAAGAAATTCAATTGACTCAAGTCTGGAATCCAAGGCGTCTGCGAAGTATCGCTCAAGCTATCGAACGTGACAACGCCCATGAAGACACCGATGACGGAAGTTCCCAAGATACCAAACAGGATAGCGCCAGGCACTCTCAACACCATCAAGATAGAGATAAGCGCCAATCCAATAATCGTAAGCAATACAGTCTCATTCGTAAAGCTTCCCATACCGAATATAGACTCAAATCCGCGAAGCGAAGTGAATGTATCTGCTGGAACATTATCAACAGTTTGAACTGAAACAGTAAGCAATCCGCTGTTCTTCAAACCAACGATCGCGATGAACAAGCCGATACCTACTGTAATGGCATGCTTCAAGCTGTCTGGAACAGCGTCTATAAGTTTTTGACGAACATTCGTTATCGTTAATAATAAGAAGATCAGACCTGAAATGAATACCGCTGTTAAAGCCATTTGCCAAGTAATCGGTTGATCCGTTGCCGCTGTCGAGATCACGACGGAAGCAAAGTAAGCGTTCAAGCCCATACCAGGCGCAAGAGCTACAGGGAAGTTAACGAAGAGACCCATAGCAATTGTAAACACACCTGCTGCAATAGCAGTAGCCAAAAATACCGGATACCATTCCATTCCCGTCTTGCCGAATGCAGTTAACGTATCTGGGTTCACTGCCAAGATGTAAGCCATCGTCATGAACGTCGTAATACCTGCCATAATTTCCGTTCTGATCGTTGACCCTTGCTCCTTGATTTTGAAGAAGCGATCCATGATTGTTACATCCTCCCCATGTGATTCTCTTATATGATGTATCCCATAACAACAAAAATAGCCCTGGGGCTCTTGCTCCCGGGCTACTGCAGACGATGAACGATCAAACGGCGCTATTCCCTATAAATAGGGCGCATCCTAATGCTGACATCCTGACGATAATCAGATGTCCGTCCACCCTCTCGTAGCCAGGTCATTTACGGTGACCTCGTAGAGACTCTCAGGCCGATTCCCGAGATTATACAAGAAGAATTCGTTTTTGTTGTACATCCTCATTTTAGGGTCAAGCACCGCCTTTGTCAACCCTATTCACGAATATTAATTTAATTAACTTTTAGGAATGTTCGTTATTTGCGAATAATTTACATTGTGTTTTTTCTATAACAATAGTCACATTAAACAAAAAGACCCCGGCTCATGTCAGCGGCGGGATCGTTACATAATGTTCGGCATATTAGCTTGATAACCTCATCTTTCCTTTAGGCTTCAACGAGTGGCGCATTACAATATCGGCCGCTTTGAGACGAAGCTCTGCATTATCGGAATCCAGCATTTCTTGGAGCACATGCACCGCCTTGCCTTGCAGCACTTCTAATTCATTCTTGCTCGTATCCACTTGTTTCAATGGGCTGAGGGATGCATACTTCCAATGCTCCTTCGCCTCACGGCTAATCACCTTTTGATCCATCAAAGCTAATGTTTCCAGTGCGTACCAATCCACTTGAATCGTACCCCTTCCATTATGGTCCTATTATTCCCTCGCTGTTTCCACCTCTGTTGCTGGCAGAGTATTCTCCGCCGCGCTATCGTCGCGAGATCCCGATGCGTTAGTTGTTGGTTCAGCGTCTGTGTCCGTATCATCGAACCAGGGTTCATCGATCTCAAATCCGGATGAGATCAAGTAATACCAGTTGCCCTCTGATTCCGGAGTCGAATTTTCCATTTCCAGCAATTCCTCTATTAATGCCCGATACTTCTCGTGCCATTTCGCAATCTTCTCCTCCGTCATCTTCACCTGAAGCTGTACGGTTAGCCGCGGCCAAGTCGATCTATCCGCTGACTTGATGGCGAATGCACGCTCCGGAGCCATGATCGCTCTCATACGCGCCCGTTCAAGCGTATGAATGGTCGACTCGCGCAAGTACCCTCCGAACTCATCCGCATTCGGCAGCAGGTGCGGCGCTGGTACAAACCCTCTTGCTACGGACCGGTAAAACTTTTGGATAATCCCATTCTTCACCTCGTTCTTCACGACTGCGATGAGACCATTTCTCTCTAGCTCATTCAGATGGTAATGAATCTTAGCGCGCGGAATATCCAATTCCTGCGAAAGCTGTTGCCCGGTATAGGATTTCGCAATAAGCAAGCTGACAATGCGGCAGCGTAATGGATCACTAAGTGATTTAAGTTGATCATAATGTTCAAGCGTCATGTACTGTACCTGTTTCATTTAGTTACACATCCTTGTAAAATTTACACTGTCAACTTTATTTACTCATATAATATTATCGGACGGTATAATTTGTCAATTACTTTTTAGTAAATTTTTGGATATTATTTTGAGAAGCATGTCCTTCAGCATAAAGAGGCTGGTCTGATGGTGGCCCCTATCAGTGCAGCCTCTTTATACATATGCTGTATGCTATTTACGGAACTGTTGGTTCACCCATCATCATGCGCCTTAGATCAGCACGTTTGGGGTTGAAGCGGACCGTAGAGACGCTATTTCTGCAAATAGGGGGCAATCTAGTGGGTTCGCGGACACAGGAGACGCTATTGGCAGTAAAACGAGCCAATTCAGGCGGATTATTCACAGATAGCGGATCCTTGGTCCGCTTAGTTGGCGAAATGCCCTACTTTCGGGCAAATAACGGCCTGTGTGTCCGCTACCGCAATATTAGCGCCAATGTGGTACACGGGAACGAGTTCGTGTTGGTCACGTTCACGCGTGAAGCGGACCGTAGGGTGATTAAACGTTCCTCTAGCAGCTACTCGTTTTTCTTCTTCGTAGTTTGCTCGTTCTTTCAACAACGCATTAAAACGACAAATTTCGAAGGTTTGGATGCAGTCCCGCAACGTAACCATCATTGACTTCAATGTAAAGTCGTTCAGTACTCTTTACGATAAGAGCCACGCTTAATTGCCTTACCGCCTGTTGCTGCGTTTACCTCTGGCATACCGATTCCATTTTCCACCGAAATACTCCAAGATAGGTTCATTTTTGGATTATAGCCAACCGAGAAGGTTGTCACCTTACATTCGCCATCATCGTTTTGCTTGTGACTTAGGATCTTCCGCTCCTTTAAGAGATCCACTGGATTCTCCGAAGTCTTCGTAAACGATAAAACTAATGTAATCAGTGTTTTCGCTGTATCAGGATCAACATTCAAATCCGCTACAACCGCTTGGCTTCCCTTACCTTTTTCATAGTCAATGGCAACCACTTGAATCTTCGAATAAGTTGAATGCAAATGACTTACTTGTTCTACAGGTGCAACACTCAGTTTATCGTTATATTCAACTAATGCTTTCCCTGTTTGATACTTCGTTATTTGTCTTGGATTCTCAACTTTTGCCACGTTCGAACTCATCCTTCATTATCTTGAAAGGTATCATCTAGCTAGTTCTACCGTATTAAAAGACTTTTTATGGTTTCAAGTAATTTTGAAGTCACCAATTGGCAGGATATTGAAGCAAGATAGATAAATAAACGTAAAAAAGAGCAACCATTAAAGGCTGCTCTTTGGGAATTTCCTTAGGAATGAAAAGAGTTCATTTTCTTTAGTTGCTGCAACTTCTTGATGTGCAGTCATACCGTGTATTGCCATCAATATCGCATCTAAGTTAGTTGAATATGAAGGTGCGCCTGTGTTGATTCTCTTCTGTGCTATTTATATCTTGTTCTGGTGGTGAACGGGGCTGTCCCTCGGCCATTTTCATGGCTTTGAGACGGCCCCTCTCATCAATGATCAGTGACTAATCGAACCTGTTGGGTATAATGTCGTTCCACCAATCGAAACTTTGATATTGCTGGATAATGGAACATTCGTTTCATGAATCACGGTTCTCCACCAATCCCACGCAAGACCTGTACATTCTTTGGCATAAATGTTGATGTTCTTGGAGTTCGGTGGAAGTGGAATTTCTGTCGAGAAATGCGCTGTTTTATCTCGGCCATTTCCTTCCCACGTTTTGTGTGTAATGATTTCTTGTCCATTTGCATCATACGTAAATTCATCCCAAGAAATATCAAACTGAGCTACGTACGCTCCATAATGATCAAGCGTTATTTTACCTTTTGAATATTCGGTCGTTTTCGTCTCGATATATTCTGTATTGTTGTGCACAGCTGCAAGGGCATTGTCTTTCAAGAAGACACTGGTGTATGAAATAGGGTAAGCTGGATTCTTGCTGCTAAACTGTGCATTGTCCTTAATTACATTTTGGATAACATTAAAGTCTTTCGTAACGACCTGATTATGTGTTTGCGCATCGCCGCCTAATACAACAGCCGTAAACGAACTTTCATCATAAATATCTTTGTATTGTCCGCTAGATTGAATGTTGGCATCTTTGAGCAATGCTTTAAAAGCAGCTTGGACATCATTTCTCTTCGAGGTTGTCTCCAATTTCACGTAAATGGTTCTGCCATAAGCTACGTTGGATACCATCAGCGGCGGAGCCTCATCACTTACCCCTTTACGGGTTAATTCAGCAAACGTCACACTGTCATTAAAAAGGTCCGATGGATTGTTAGGAAGCGCTGCACTTACGGTATAAAAGATTTGCTTATATGCAGCGACCATCACTTTTTTCTCGCCGCTGGCTACAGCGTTAAAGTCAATTCCAAGTGTATTGTTAAGCACTTGAGCATTCACATTCAGTGCACTAGCAATTTGATTTTTGCTATAAACCATCGATTCTGCATACTGTAATCTTGCAGGCAGAGTGTGCGTGTCCGAATATTTGTCAGTCCAAGTCGACACCAACTGATCAACGGCACCAGAAACCGTACTGAAATTTGGATTTTGAACCGTAATTGTATTTTCACTCTTCAACCCTGGTAGATCAATGCTAATATCAATTGGTTTTCTCGCGGCCATCACCAGACTAGGCTGATTATTCGCAAAATCTTCATTTGCAAGCTGGATTGCACCAGGATACGTGCGATTCGTGATCGAATCAATAATGGAAATATCTACAGGTGAGGTTGTGAGTGATTTCTTATCCCGTTCCACCACAATATACTTACCATTGGATGAGGTGCCTTCTTTGGGCACAAAACTACTGATTTGATCGCCATTGACTGCCAAAACTTCATGACGATTGTAATTCAGACCTGCGATCCCAGTATCAATATCATTTGGCGCGTACGCTTCAGCAAATGGCATACTGGAGAAAGTGAATACGCTTACACTAACTAACAGACTACATAACCATTTCGCTCTTTTAACACGTTTTTGAGTTGTCATACATAATCCCCTCCTTCTTAGTAAAGCAGTAGGATCCTACACTATATATATCGGTTTTTTTGTAGAAAAGTTGATATTATTGTAGCAAAAAATATCATGAGGGCTACATTCTGTTTCACTCTGCAACACAAAATAGGCTGTCCCTAATTGTTCACAAATAGCGGATCCTCGGTCCGCTTAACCGGCGAAATGCTGGACTTTCGGGCAAATAACGGCCTGTGGGTCCGCAACCGCTGTTAGTGCCAATGTGATGGTGGTTTACCCATCATAATGTGCCATACATCATCACGTTTGCGCCTGAAGTGGACCGTAGGGACGCTATTTCTGCGATTAGGGGGCGATCTCGAGGTTTCGCGGACACAGGAGACGCTATTTGCGGTAAAACGAGCCATTTCAGGCGGATTAGCCACAAATAGCGGATCTACGGTCCGCTTCGTCACCAAAATACCCGACTTTCGGGCAAATAACGGCCTGTGGGTCCGCTAGCGCTATTTGCAGCTGCACCTATTTCCACTAGTCCGAGTCAAACTGCTTATGCGCGCAAAAAAGGGGCTCGCCCCTCAAGTAGAACAATCTACTCAAGGGACAGCCCCCTCTATACTATCCTTCTATTCCCACTCGATTGTTGCAGGTGGCTTGGAAGTTACGTCGTACACGATGCGGTTTACGTTCTCAACTTCGTTGACAATACGCACGGAGATCTTCTCAAGGATATCCCAAGGAATGCGCGCCCAGTCCGCTGTCATGCCGTCGATCGAAGTAACGGCGCGAATACCTACTGTGTAGGAATACGTACGCGCGTCACCCATTACGCCGACGCTCTTCATATCAGGCAGCGCTGTGAAGTACTGCCAGATCTCATTATCCAAGCCAGCCTTCGCAATCTCGTCACGAAGGATCGCATCGGATTCACGCACGATCACGAGCTTGTCCTCTGTCACTTCGCCCAACACGCGAATCGCGAGACCTGGACCTGGGAACGGTTGACGCCATACGATCGCGCGCGGCAAGCCGAGCTCTTCGCCGACTTTACGCACTTCGTCCTTGAACAATGTGTTCAGCGGCTCAATCAAGCTGAACTTCATATCTTCAGGCAATCCGCCTACGTTGTGGTGCGACTTGATCGTTTGCGCTGTCGCAGTTCCGCTCTCTACGATATCCGTGTACAACGTGCCTTGCGCCAAGAAGTCGAAGTCGCCCAGCTCCGCTGATTCCTCATCGAAGCAGTAGATGAATTCGTTGCCGATAATCTTACGCTTCTTCTCTGGATCGGATACGCCTGCAAGCTTACCCAGGAAGCGTTCACGAGCATCGATCTTCACAACATGCATGTCGAACTTGCCAACGAACGTCTCCATAACGCCTTCTGCTTCATCTTTGCGGAGCAGACCGTGGTCGATAAACATACATGTCAATTGATCGCCGATTGCTTTATGAATAAGCATAGCGACTACAGAGGAGTCTACACCGCCGCTCAAAGCGCACAGCACTTTACGGTCGCCTACTGTTGCGCGAATCTCAGCGATCTTATCCTCGATAAAGGACTCCATCGTCCAGTCGCCCTGACATTTACAGACATCGAACAAGAAGTTGCTGATCATCTCATTGCCTTTAACGGAATGGCGCACTTCCGGATGGAATTGAACCGCATAGAATTGCTTCTCAGGATGGCTGATCGCAGCAATAGGAGCATGCTCTGTGCTCGCATCAATCTGGAATCCTGTCGGCAGCTCAACTACCAAGTCGCCGTGGCTCATCCATACCGTTTGGCTCGCTTCCAGACCTTTGATCAGACAGCTGTTCTCTTTAAATACAACGTCAGACTTTCCGTACTCGCGCTTGCCCGCACGTTGTACTTTGCCTTCCATTTGGTGAGACATTAACTGCATACCGTAGCAAATTCCGAAGATCGGCAAGCCAAGGTCGTAAATGGCCGGATCCACATGAGGAGCGCCCTCCTCGTACACGCTGGAAGGTC
The DNA here is from genome assembly GCF_058791835.1 of Paenibacillus sp. EB106-04-04-XG159. Classification (NCBI taxonomy): domain Bacteria; kingdom Bacillati; phylum Bacillota; class Bacilli; order Caryophanales; family Paenibacillaceae; genus Paenibacillus; species Paenibacillus sp. EB106-04-04-XG159. The sequence continues at coordinate 18,180 of NZ_JBYTDY010000005.1, forward strand.
CGCCAGAGAATACGATCCCTTTTGGATTCATTTCCTTAATCTTTTCTACCGGCGTGTTATATGCGATCAGCTCGCTGTATACACCCAAATCGCGAATACGGCGTGCAATCAATTGATTGTATTGTCCACCAAAGTCGAGAACGACAATCATCTCGTGATGCTTACTCATTAGCGACGTGCCTCCTTAGGAATATTAATAAATATAAAAGAAAAACTTCGAATCGAAGTCTTACTAACGTTGGTATGTCCTCAACTCAAGGACAAAAGTGCATGAATACCTTAAAAGTTATACATTATGATATATTAATCAATTGACGGTCTGCCGTCAATGAAACAGCATGGATGAACGGGCAACTTTTGTACAGCGCCACAGCTTGTCCACATTCGGCAGCACCTTCCGCAAACACCCCAAGTGATTCATATAGTGAAAAATGAACACACTTCTTACGCTATCTACCTGCAAATGTTAAGGAGCAGGCCCGCTTTCCTCCTGAAATCGAACCTGCCTTCAAGGCTACCTATTGCTTCACAGCGTATCATCTTAACTTCTTCTATTGATATTTCAGCTGACGGAATCAAGACTTCTTCTCATCCTCATCCTTCAATTCCATATCTTCACGTTGAATGAGCTCATGAATCTGATGCTTAATCGTCTCCGATCGCGTGCCGAAGATGGCCTGCACACTGTTACCGACTTCCAATACTCCTGATGCGCCGAGATCCTTCAGCTTCTCCTTATCCACGTTGCCGGGATCGTTGACCTGCACTCGAAGTCGTGTGATGCATGCATCCAATGAACCAATATTCCCTTTCCCGCCAAGAGCATTCAATATCCCGCGTGGAAGCTCATTAGCAGACGCAGCTTGAACGACCGTATCTCCCTGGGACTTGGACACATCTTCACGACCTGGTGTCTTCAGATCAAACTTGCGAATCGCGAATCGGAATACAAAGTAATAGACAACCGCGTATCCGAGCCCTACCGGAATAACAAGCCAATAAGGAGTCCGATTCTGCAATACTCCAAATAGAAGATAGTCAATCAGACCACCCGAGAAGGTCATACCGATCTTGACGCCCAGAAGGTGCATTATCATAAAGGACGTGCCCGCGAACAGCACGTGTATAGCGAATAAAGCCGGCGCTACGAACAAGAAGGCAAATTCGATCGGTTCTGTAATACCGGTTAGGAACGATGTCAGCGCTCCGGACAACATCAAGCCACTGACCAGCGTACGATTCTCGACTCTCGCTTCATGATAAATAGCCAGTGCCGCCGCTGGCAGACCGAACATCATGAATGGATATTTACCTGTCATAAATGTACCCGCCGTGAGCTCCACACCATCTTTAAGCTGAGCGAAAAAGATCTTCTGGTCGCCTCGCACCAATTCTCCAGATTTCGTGATATATTCACCGAACTCATACCAGAAAGGCGCATAGAAGATATGGTGCAATCCGAATGGAATGAGCGCCCGTTCGCATATACCGAATATGAGCGCGCTCACCGTCAGATTCGTGTTAATCATGGATTCGGACAGCGTGTTTAAGCCGTTCTGAATCGGCGGCCAGACGAAGATAAGCGCAACACCGATCAAGAGGGAAGTTACAGCCGTAATAATCGGGACGAAACGTTTGCCAGCGAAGAAGCCAAGATAAGAAGGCATCTCGATCGTAAAGAAGCGTTTATACAGCACCGCAGCCGTAACACCGATAATGATACCGCCGAACACACCTGTTTGAAGCGTTGGAACCCCCTGCAGGATGGCATAGCTCATATCTTCCTTGACTTTTTCCGGTGTCACATCAAGGAGCGTTTTCATCGTGACGTTCATGACGAAGTATCCGACGATCGCCGCCAAACCGGCAACCCCATCTCCTCCCGCCAGACCTATTGCGACACCAACTGCAAACAGCAGAGACAGATTGTCGAACACAATTCCGCCCGCAGATTCCATGACCTTCGCAATAGTAGAAACGATGTCATTACTCAAGAACGGCAGAATAGCAACCATATCCGGATTCTGCATCGCATTGCCGATACCTAATAGCAAGCCTGCCGCTGGCAGTATCGCAATCGGAAGCATAATCGCCCTTCCGACCTTCTGCAATACACCAAATAGAGATTTAAACATAATGGAAACAACCCCTAACTACATCAGCATGTGGTGTTAACACCAAACTCATTGTTAAGGTTTCCCACACCATCCTATACTATGCAGTAATGAAACGGAGCTCATGGAATATCATCGTACATGTTCAGAATGAAAATAAGACCCTTTGGAATCGCGCACAGCGAACGAAAGGGCCTTGCTTGCTTTTATGGTTATGCAGATATAAGTCCCAGCTCTAACAGCGCTGCCTCAATTCCATCATCATCTACACTCCGCGTTACATGCTTTGCTGCCCGTTTTACCTCATCCTTAGCCTGTCCCATTGCAATCCCAAGCCCAACGCCCTGCAGCATCTCAATGTCATTCAAGCCGTCTCCAAATGCGGCACAGGATTCAACTGGGACACCGATCGCACGCAGATAGTGGCTAATCCCTACCGCCTTGTTCGATTCTCTTGGCAATACGTCTACCACATGGCGGTCAAATCGCACATACTTCAACTCCGGAACACCATCGATGTACGGCTGAATTTCTTCTTCTGTGCAGAACAGCATGCCTTGATACACATCATATTGAAGATGAAACTGCGGATTAACCGGAGGAACCTCCATGCCGTAAGCGTTAAGAATCGGACCAATTATAGGATGTGCTGCATGCATCCCTATCTGGTCTGTGCCGATCCAGCCGATGGCATGACTGTGTTCAGTTGCAATCTCATTCAGTTGCTCAATCGATTGCCGCTTCACCTTAGCCTGCAACAGAACCTCTCCTTCACGCACAACATAGTTGCCGTTCAAGCTAATGTAAGAATGAATACCCAGCTGTTCGCGAATATGACCAAAGTTAGCAGGTGTTCGACCTGTAGATATAACCGTCTCCACCCCCATTTTCTGCAAGCACCGTACTGCTCTAATGGTAGACTCAGGAATCTGCTGCTTGCTGTTTAATAAGGTGCCATCTATATCAAAAAATACAATTTTACACTTCTCTCTATCCATCTCGTATACACTCCAATTCATAACCTGCTTGCTGCAGGAACTTAGTAACGCTAGCAATGCCGCGATGCAGATCCTGTCTGCTGTCAGCCTGGTACCGTCAAGACGGCCAGCATGCTGCTATCACATCAAATTGTACTATGATACACAGACTATAAGCTAGAGGAAGAGATTAGAGTGATGCGACCTAGAAGAATCGGTTATTGTGCAGGAAGACCGCGCAGACCAAATAGCCTCCAGCGATGGGAGGCTATTCATGTATACCTGAGCTATATAGGTGGCTGCGAAAAAGTGCAGCGATATACGGCGGAAAGCGCATGGCTCGCTAGCCTTCGATCTGCCGCGTGCGGCTCCGTCCGCCCTGCGAAGCGGCGGGCGAAGCCTTGTGCTGCGGCGGCAATTGGCTGATGCGCAGCATATCGCCGCACGCGGCGATGAAGCGCTGGCGCTGCGTCCGCTCGCCATTATGCTTGGCGAACAGCAGCGCGCCGCTGTCTGCCGCAAACTGCCGCAGCCGCTCCGCCTCCTCTTCCGGCAGATGACGCGCACCTACATCGCTCGCATATTCCTCGAGCGTCATGTTCGCAGGCATCTGCCCGAAGCGGCGCTCAAGCAGCAGCCAGGCTAAGCGTCCCATGCGCGGCAATCGATCCGCTCGATAGCGCCGCTGCTGCACGCGAATCAGATGCGCAAGCTCCATGCGCGGCCATATGCGGCGTACGAAGCGCAGCATTCTTCGCAGCAGCAGCGTGGTCAAGAGCAGGAATGTCAGCAGAATGCTTGAGGCTGCAACAGGCGCGCTGCTCCACCACAGCTTGGCCTGCTCCTGAATGCGAGCTGCGGATGGAATGATGCGCTCGCCGAACCATTCACGCCAACTAGCCGCATCCGTCACGAACTCGCGTTCCTTGCGCAAGCTTTCGCCCATTTGACTAACAACTCCATTCAGCCAATTCTTGCCCGCTTCTAACTGTTCCACACCATTCGAAGTCCAGGCTCCAATTCGCTCCCATACATCATTCGGTTCAGCCGTCTTGTCCATTCGTATCTTCACCGGCACTGGAAGCAGCGCACTCGCCGCGTCGCTCGCAAGGACAGCAGATGTCTTCACATCCGCTCCCGCTAGAATAGAAGCATCCAGATTCACAGCTGCAGTTAAAGCGGTTGGCGGAGTCGCCTCATATGGAACCCAGCCCGCTTCAGGGTAGAACACCTCCACCCAAGAATGAGCGTCCGATGCACGAATCGTATACTGCCCTGCAGCCTCGGCAATTCCCGGTGTGAATCCTTTAACCCAACGCGTCGGTATCCCCTCTGCTCGCAGCAGCACAGCCATAGCCGTCGAAAAATGATTGCAATACCCCTGAAGCTGATCAAACAAAAAGTGATCCACAAAGTCCTGTCCCTTAGGCGGAGCTGTAGTTTGATCCAGGGTGTAGGCGTAATGCGACATCAGATAAGCTTGAATACGCTCCACTTTCTCCCGCTGCGATTCAGCGCCAGCCGTAATCTCATCAGCCAGCTTGAGCACCCGGTCTGGAAGTCGAGCCGGAAGCTCCGTGTACTTGGCTAAGAATTGCGCCTGCTGTGCATTGCCCGGAGCTGGAAACGGCGCATCCTTCAAGAGCTGAAGCTTGTCCACCACCTTAGTCTGATAGCTGTAGGTGACTTCGACACCAATCTTGGATGAAGTGGAACTGCCCGCTTGCTTGTAGCTGTATCGTTCCAGCGCTGGATCGTAAGTAATTGAAGGAATATCTGCACTTGCACCCGCTTCCTCTCCTGCAGCAGTCAATTCCGCTTGAGATGCGCCGCCTGATCTCCACTCCGTCAAACGCTCCGGACGACCTCCGAATACGAGCGGCAGGTCGGGAGATAACGGCGCCGCAAACGACACAGTCTGGGTAAATGGCTCCGACCACACCTTCTCCTGATGCGATTCGATCTCTGTTGTAAGTCTGCCCGATCCATCAACCAGCTCAGGCTTTAGGGCTGAAGCTTCCCATCCCTGTCCATCGTATGTACTCTTCGTCTCTACTTTCCAATAAGTAGGTTCAGGTGTAACCGCACGAAACAAGACGCGATAATCCTGCTTCACCGGGGCTCCCAGCTTCGAATCATCACTGCTGTAGCCGGTAATGGCCTGAACGCCTTCAGCATTGGCAGCGGCGGTTTCTCTGATCCACGCTTCTGTCCGTTCCCAAGCATGGGGCCGCTCCCAATCGTAGGCTTGCTGCCATAATGCGAATCCAGTAACGATCACGAAGCTAACCGCCATCGTCGCGAACCACCAGCGCAGCGGCCATGCGCGCTGCCTGTACGTTCGATCCTCGGCTGTCAATTGCTCAAGGTGCAGCCAGGAGAGCAAGGAGGCTGTCCAAGCAACCGTACGAATGATGCCTCCTGTTGTGTTCACATTGACAGCTCCTTGCAGGACGACCAGATACAGCAGCGTCGCCCCGCTGAACCATAGGATCGAATGATGCTGCAGGACAAGCGATTGTACGAGTGCTGCCACTAGAGACATACCGGTTAACAGCAGCAGCGTTCTCATTTCACCAGATGGCATTGACCATTCGCCGCCTGTTATTGCTGAATAGACCATCCCTATATCTTGCCCGATAGCATCTGCCGTCTGGACGATACCTAATAGAATCGTGTTCATTGCACCCGACCAACCCGTGGTCGAGCCAGTTTGCGATGCTCCGAATGCCCATGCCGTGATCATCACGATGACGAAGCCGCGCATAAGGTAGGAGACCGCAGGGCGCTGAATCCATAATCCAATGATTAAAGAACCCGCAATGGACAGCACCAGCGGACTGATCTGATCGAGATCAACTACGTTTCCTATATTGCGCAGAGGAACAAGCCATTCCAGCAGCATGAGAAATAAGATTACCGTATATCCTGCTTGTTTCCATAAGCGAATGATACGCTCCCCCTTGCTCAGAGCAGCAGTGAAAGCTTCCTTATCATTGTCCTTAGTCGGTGCCATCCGCTTCTCAGTTCTTTCGGCACTTATGAATCGTTCATATCTTTTCATTGCCATGACGCATCTCCCTCCTTATGTTGCGACATAGGTATCCCATGACTTTACCGTTGAGCCGATTCGATTCTTGGCGCTCTCTGAATCCGCTGCAGCTTCAGGATGATAGCGGACCGTAAGCCATGCCTGCAGCTGGCACCCTGCAGCTTCGCGATGCTGCCGTATTCGTTCAAGCGTGCCTGTATGCTCCGCGCCGCTGATTAACACCGCTGCCTTGAATGCATGACAAGCACCGGCTGAGGTGTACTGACGTTCAACTTGCCTTATCAAGCTTGCTGAAGAATAACGCGGGTTGAGACGAAGCACTAATTCGCGCGCGATATCCGCCGGCTCTGCCAGCCGCCATCCATCACGAAGCCACAGCACCTGCACCTGCACCTGCTGCTTCCATGCAGCCCATAGCCATTCACCCGCAAGAAGCATCATTTCCTCACGCAAATGGTTTGCGGCAATTGTTCCAGCAGGAATATCGTTCAGCTCATCATCGATCATCAACGTGATTGCATCGTGCTCCTCTAGTTGGCGCAGCCGTACGGCAAGTGTTCGACTCTTCATAAACTGCCGCCAATGGATGCTCCTAGCCTGATCTCCGATCCGATAAGCTCTCAATTCTGATCCTAAATATCCTTCCTCTCCAGAAATCGGAAACGGGTTCCCTCCATCGCCCGCCAGGCCTCGTGGAATCAAATGCGGACTAACTTCTGACCATCCCTTAGCTTCCGGCAGCAGGACAAGCTCCGCTTCCTGCGGCGCGAATGCCGCACGATTCGTGAACCAGCCCCATACGTCACCTGTTTCGCATGTGGTCCCCGCATGACGATATACGCCCGCGGGCCAATCAGTCGCTATTTCTGTCCAGTCGATCGAAGCTCGCTTGTGCGAAAGTGAGTGGATAACTTTAACGGTCTTATAAGTTTCATGGCTATCACCGACTTGCTCCCACTTCGTAGTTACCCGGATGAACAAGCGCGGCAGCCCATAAGGACAAGATAAGCTATGATCACATCGCATGCTTGTATGAAAAGGGGCATGGGATGGAGGCTGCAGTCTGAGCCTGTATTGACAGCCTCGCAGCGAGTACAACATGATCCAGACGCCATATCCGGTATACACTGCCAAACCGACACCGATAAACGTTTCTACAGCAAGCCTGTTCGCCGTGCCGTATATGAGGAGCGCGGCTGATACCGCAGCCGTGAGAAGCACGCGAAGCAATATGTTTGCTTGAAGCGTTCGGATCTGGCTTATCATCGGAACAGCCCCCTGAACCACGCTGTGCCATCCGTCGCGCGCTTCGCACCTCGACGGTCTGCTGCAGGCGCGTCGACCTCGGTGCCGTGAAGCTGCGCAGACTGCGCATGCTGCGAGGCTGATTGCTCGCCAGCACGCCCGTGCTGTGCGCTGTCGTGCGCGCGCGACTTGAAGTTCGGCACCTGCACTGTCTGCAGGACGCTTCGAACGACATCCTCAGCGTCCGTGCGCGCGTGCGGCGCAAGCACCAGCCGATGAGCCAGCACCGGCACAGCTACGGCCTTCACATCGTCGGGCGTCACATAGACCCGCCCGCTGAAGAGCGCCTGCGCCTGCGCGCACTGCATCCAGGCAATCGCTCCGCGCGGACTGACGCCCAGCATGACGTCCGCATGCTGGCGTGATGCCTGTGCCATATCCGCGATGTAGCGGCACAGCACGGCGTCCATATGCACCGCGCGCGTCCGCCGGATGAGCAGCGCCCACTCCGCGGTCGTGAGCACCGGCTGCACGCTTCTCGCGCTGACGCTGTGATCGCTCCGCGCTTGTTCGCGCAGCAGCATATCGGCTTCATCCTGCACAGCGGGATAGCCGAGCGACAGGCGCATCATGAAGCGATCGAGCTCCGCTTCCGGCAGCCGATAAGTGCCCTCGAACGCCAATGGATTCTGCGTGGCGATCAGCATAAACGGCTGCGGCAGCGGGCGGGTGACGCCGTCCACCGTGACGGCGCGCTCCTCCATCGCTTCGAGCAGCGCTGACTGCGTGCGCGCGGGCGCGCGGTTCAGCTCGTCGGCAAGCACGACGTGCGCTTGCAGCGGCCCTTCGCTGTAGCGCAGTTGGCCGGACGCCGGCTCGAACATCATGCTGCCGGTAATATCCGCCGGCATCGTATCCGGCGTCATCTGCACCCGGCGGAATGAGGAGTCGACGAGCCGCGCCATCGTGCGCGCCAGCAGCGTCTTGCCGACGCCCGGCACATCCTCCAGCAGCAAGTGCCCGCCCGCCAGCATCGTGAGGCAAGCGAGGCGTATCGTTTCGGGCTTGCCCACAACGACTTGATTCAAGCGGTCTATCATATGCTGCCAGCCGTACTTGACGAAGGCGGAGGTCCACGCCTCCTTGTTCGGCTGACCGCTATGCTCCTTATCTCTTAGATCCATATTTTTAATCCTCCCAATCCAACAGTTCGCTTAAACAAAAAAAAGACCCGAGGGCAATTTCCGCGTACAGATCTGCATCGCATGAATTGCTCTCGGGTCGCCCTATGAATCAGTGTCGCCCAATAGAGTAGAATATAAACCTATTAAATTAGGAAGCAGCTTTCTCAGCCGGCTTCTCCGGGATCGGAATAAGTTGATACTGCAGCAGCTGGAGTCCCGAATCCTCCAGCACGAGCCGCAGCGGAACCCAGAACATATTATCCTTCATCGCAGCCTTCCATTGCAGCTTCATAGTCGTTCCGTCATCGAGCAGCTGCTCCAGCTGACCACTCTTGCTGTCAATTGCCCACGTAGCATTATTGATAGACAGCGTGAATCTAGCATTGGCCTCATCGTACTCCACAGTACCGCCCAACTGCTCCACAAAGCTGCGAATAGGCACATAAGTTGTATTTTCATACGTTAAATGCTGACCTGGCTCAAATGCTAACTCATCGATATCAGTCGTAACGAGGAATCTCATCGGATCCGGCTTAACGATAGTCTCCTCTGATTTACCGCCTGCATCAACCGTAACGATATTAGCAGCGATCCACGCCTTCGATACATCTGAACGCTGCCAGCGTTCACGATCTGCAATTCGGAATTGCATCGGCTCCATATCCGGAGTTATCGCCTCAAAGGCATACCCTTTTGACTTGTAATAACTAATAATTTCGGGCAGCGCCTTCACAGTCTCCCCATGTCCTACCCCATCGTGCATGAGCACAATTATACTATCAGTCAGAGAAGAGGACTTTACCGTTTGCACGATTTCCTTCGCAGGAACTCCTACTCGCTTCGAGTCTCCTGTATCTACATTCCAGTCGTATACCTTGTAGCCTGCCTGATCCATTAAGGTGAAATACTGCTTATTAAAATTCAAATAAGTCCCGCCAGGAGCGCGAACGAGCGCAGGCTCGTAGCCTACAGCATCCTTGATGACTTGACCCGTTTTCCGAATCTGACTCCAGAATTCACGAAAATCAGTGTACAGCTTCTTGTAGTTATGATCGTAGGAATGATTGCCTATAGCGTGTCCCTCATCTGCAATGCGCTTCATCAGCTTGTTATGCTGCTTCACCTGTGTGCCCAGCACGAAGAAGGTTCCCTTGACCTGTTCCTTTTTCAATATATCCAATACGTCGCCTGTATGCTCACTTGGACCGTCATCGAAGGTGAGATATACCGTTTTCGTTTTCGGCTTCAGTTTCGGTTTCGGTTCTGCCGCAAGCATCTCAACCTCGCCTGCATTGACCGAGATCCCCTTCATCTGATCAGAACGTTCACTCGCCAACTGCACAGCTTGTGCTTTCGGCTTACTGTTTGATGTTGCAGCAGCTCTGACCGCATCAGGTGAGGCTTTCACTGCATTGACTTGATTCCACATCTGCTGCGAGGACGCATAAGCAACTTGATCCCACTCCGCTATCGTCCCGAATAATGCCCCAGTCCCCATACATAGCGCAAGCATACCAATAACAGCCAACAACCGTATCTCCAACCGCTTCTTCCGATTCTTCACCTTCGACGCCCTCCTCTATATCATCCGCACATTTGTATCATGAACGACACATGCAGCCCGCTGCTTGACGGTCGCATGCCTATGAACCCTATTCAGCGTGCAAGCTATTAAAGCTCAAGCTAATAGAGTATATGGACAGGCAATTCAAAACATGACACTATCACTATATTTCAAAATGAAACTCATGGAACGCAACCAAATAGTCATCGAATCATGGTCTATATGGCATACAGCACCTTATTCGGCAATTTACGTCCATATTCCTGCTCGTATGTAAATATATGCCGGTTCAGCGCGACTTGTCATAAATAACGGCGGACATCTCAGGATGCCCGCCGCAGCTTCATTCATTAGCTTTTCGCTAATTCAAGCTACTTGTAGCTTAGCCTAGTTACTCTGGGCTATCTCCACATTACTAGCGGACACACGAGCCCTTATTTGCATCAAATACCGCTATTTTGCTATACTTGCGGACCGTGGTTCCTCTATTTGTGACAAATCAGCCTATTTTCGTTAGAACAGCAGCAAATAACGGCTTCTGTGTCCGCCAAACTCTAAATATGCTTCAAATCCCCTAAATAGCGTCTCCTGTGTCCGCTTCATCTAGCGGGGTCGCTTATCCAAGTTACTTTCTCTGCTTCTAGCTGCCACTGAATGGTACCAGTCACTTTCGCTAATTCCAGCTACTCATGCTAATCCTAGTTACTCTTACCACCTCTAGTTACTTCTATCTAATCCAAGCTACTTACCTTCCTCTAGTCACTTCTATCTATTCTTAGTTACTCTTACCGCCCCTAGTTACTTCTGCCCAACCATAGCTACTCATACCACCCCTAGTTACCCTTGGCTATCTCCACATTACTAGCGGACACACGAGCCCTTATTTGCATCAAATACCTCTATTTTGCTATACTTGCGGACCGTGGTTCCTCTATTTGTGACAAATCAGCCTATTTTCGTTAGAACAGCAGCAAATAACGGCCTCTGTGTCCGCCAAACTCTAAATATGCTCCAAATTCCCTAAATAGCGTCTCCTGTGTCCGTTTCATCTAGCGGGGTGCGCTTATCCAAGTAACTTTCCTGCTCCTAGCTACTACTGACTGGTACAGTCACTTTCGCTAATTGTAGCTACTTATGCAAATCCTAGTTACTCTTACCGACTCTAGTCACTTCTTTCTAACCTTAGTTACTCATACCACCCCTAGTCACTTCTGTCTGGCCCCAGCTACTTACACCGCCCCTAGTCACTTCTTTCCAATCCCAACTACACATACCACCCTTAGTCGCCCTAGGCTATCTCCACATCGCATACCCGCAGCACTTGCTCACGCAACGCAAATGCCCTGCCGCAAGTCGAGCATGACTTAGCAGCAGGGCATCCCTTGCTTTCATATTGCGGAGCCGGGCTCCCGGTTCTTGTATTCGATCGGGCATATGCCTACCCGATTCTTGAACAATCGGCTGAAGTAATATTGGTTCGTGTAGCCCACCTTGACCGCGAGGTCGCCGATCTTGATGTTATGCATCGAGTGATCGAGTATCTCCTTCGCCTTCGAGATGCGAAGCTCCGTCAAGTACTCGAGGAACGATGAGCCTAGCTCCTGCTTCATTCGTTTGCTCAGATACGTCTGGTTCATGTGGAATAAGTCAGCGACACGGGATACTGTCATCTCCGAATCATAGTAATGGTCATCAATGTAATCCGTTACCTTGCTCAGCATGACGGAACCATCGCCTTTCCGATGACCGGTATCTATCGATTGCGGTGTCTTATCGGATACCTCCGGATCACCGTACTCCTCACGCAGCAGCTGATCCAGCTTCATGAGCAGACGCTTCAGATCGCTCTTCGGCACCGGCTTAAGCAAATAATCGTAAGCCTTCAGCTGCAGCGCTTGCCGCACGTAATCAAAATAATCATAGCCGCTAATTAATACGGTGACGATCTGCTCATGCCGGCTCTTCACGAGCCGCAGCAGATCCAGGCCGTTCATATCCGGCATATTGATGTCCAAGAACAGCACATGCGGCGGCGCCTGTTCGATCAACGCCAGCGCTTCAGCCGCATTGCGCGCCTCGCCAGCTACCGCATAAGGCAGCTGGCTGTCCGCTATGTATTGCTTTAACCCTTGTCGGATAGTGCTCTCATCGTCCACAATGATGACTTGCCACATCTTCTTCACATACCTCCAGTGGTAATCTCAGCGTCATGCTTGTCAATCCGTTTCCGCTCTTCACCGTTAATCCGTACGGCTCGCCATACGCCAGCTTCAATCGATGGTTCACGCTGTACAGCCCGAAGCCGATCGTGCCGTCCTTCCAGGTGCTGCTGAGCAGAGCTTGCTGTATAACCTTCATACGCGCTTCCGGTATATCCGCGCCGTCATTCTCCACTACGATGCACAGCTCCTGATTCTCCTCATAAGCGCGGATCGATATCTTACTCTTGCGGTCCATCAAGGGCTTGATACCATGATAGATCGCGTTCTCGACGAGCGGCTGCAGCATGAAATGAATGACGCGATGCTGCCCAATATGCTCATCATACATCAGCTCATATGATAATATCTCCGAATAACGCACGCATTGGATATGCATGTAGCTCTCGACATGGTGAAACTCCTGCTCCAGCGTGACATATTGACTTTCATTACCCAAGCCTAGCCGGAAATAGGTGCTTAATGCCTCCACCATCTCGACCACATCATCAGCACCATGCGCTTCTGCCTGCCATTGAATCGTATCTAATGTGTTGTACAGAAAATGCGGCTTGATCTGCTCTTGAATTAGACGAAGCTCCATCTCCTTCTTCTCTTGTTCATAGAGGTACAGCTTCACCATCATCTCGTTAAAGCTCCTGCCAAGATCACCGATCTCGTCGTTGCTCGCTTCATCAGCACGGATACTCCAATCTCCCGCCTCCATCTTGCTCATTAATTGCTGCAGCGATCGAATCGGCTTGACGATAGACTTAGCCAGCAATAGCAGCAGCATAAGGAAGAACAGCCCCACGACAGTGCCTACTATTACGGTTGAGCGCTGGGTCCGCTTCATCCCTAGCGACAGCTGGGATTCCGGCACTTGGAACATGAGCTTCCAGTTCGGTACTTGAGCAATTTCCGCCGTAAAAGTAGCCATGCCTTCTGAACTCATATCGCTCTGTATCTCGTCATCTCCAGACGGCTGCTGACCGACAAGCAATTTTCCCATCCCATCATATACGTTAATATCGTCCGCAATCTCCCTCATCTTTCTGATAGGCACGGCTGCCGCAATATACGCGACCTCCTCATCAACTCTCGGATGCACCCGATATAGGATGACTACGACCTCCGCTTGATGGGGCTCTCGGGATTGAATCACGTTGCTCACGACGTACGGGGAATCCGACATTTGCAGCCGTTTGTAATACTCTCGGTTGAGAATGTTGAATGGATTGTCTCTGGAAGACCAGGACCAGCCGTCGCTATCCACGACACGAATAGATTCGTACTCGTCCGGACGCATGCGCTCGAGCCTCTCTACCTCAGCAAGCATCTCGTCGCGATTCCAGCCATGCTCTGCTCCCAATGCAGCCATGAGCTCGATCTCCCCGATTCGCTGCTCGAACCAGTAGGATATTTGTTCACTGCGAGCGTTCACAATCTGCTGCGTCAAGCTGCGATTAAGCGGAACTACGTTACGCTCCATCTCCAGATATATCGCGCCCAACAGCGCTAAAAATAAGAATAGAAAACAACTGCCTGCATATAGTGTGATCTTTCGTTGTATGGAACTCATCCCCTAATTACAGCATGTTATGGGTCAGTTCACAAATGAAGTGAGTCACTAGCCCGAAATAGATAAAAAAAGGACGGTTTGTGCAAATACATTTGGGTCTATCCCTACTATAATTTAAATTGTACTTTTTTTCACGTAGTTTTATCGTATCTGCTGCAAAGCGGCTATAAAAGGAGGAATTGCAGTTCAAACCGATAGCCGCAGCCTCGATGAAAAGCACATCTGCAGGTACAACGATTATAGGCTTCATAAAAAGGTGGTGTTGAGTTATCAAAAAGTGGGATGTTCTTGTCATCGGCATCATCGCGGTGTTTGCTGTCGGTCTGTTAGGCTTCTACTCGGTATCGGCCGCTAATCCTGATTCTGACTCGGGAAGCAAAGTGCTTGAAATCTATATAGCGGATGAACTGCACAAGCGAATCCCAATTCCAGACGAGCATTACACCCAGACGTACAGCGTAGCCACTGAACGAGGCATCAATACGATTCAGATCAAGAACGGCGCTGTCAAAATGCTCGAAGCCGATTGCCCCGATCACTTATGCGAGCTCAGCCACCCGATCAGCAAGCTCGATGAGATTCTGGTCTGCATGCCTAATCGAGTTATTCTTACGCTAGTAAGTGAATGATTTCACTTAATCGCTCTGCTACATTTGGTGGAGCAATATCATTTCAAACATTTCATACATTTCAAGGAGGAACTATGCGTACACGAACTACGAAAGTATTATCACTGATCTTGGCTCTCTGTCTTGCATTCTCCATGACAGCCTGCGGTTCTAAGGAAGACACTGCGGCTAGCACCGACGGCGCTATCAAAGTAACAGGCGTCGGCAATGGTAAGCATGGGGACATCAAAGTTGAAGTTACCTTCCAGGACGATAAGATTACGAACATCGAAGTATTGGAACAGAAAGAGAATGAAGTATTGTCTGAACCCGTATATACCAAATTGAAAGACAACGTTATGAGCGCGAACAGCGCGGAGGTTGACGCGATCAGCGGTTCAACGGAAACAAGTAAAGGGTACTTGGCAGCGATCGCGGATGCTATTGCGAAATCAGGCTTAACGCTTGCGGCTGGTTCCGCAGCTGGCAGCAGCACCGCTCAAACAGAAGAAGCGGTACAGAACTTTGACGTTGTCGTTATCGGTGCTGGCGGCGCTGGCTTCAGTGCTGCGATCGAAGCGAAGAAAGCAGGCGCTAACGTAGTTATCCTGGAGAAAATGCCTACAGTAGGCGGTAACACATTGATCTCCGGCGGTGAGATGAACGCTCCTGGCAACTGGGTACAACAAACTGTCGGCATTACAGATGATTCGGTTGAACTCTTCTACGAAGATACAATGAAGGGCGGAGACAATCTCGGTAACCCTGAAATGGTTCGAATTCTAGCTGAACAGGCCACAGGCTCCGCTGAATGGCTGCGTGATGAGATTAAAGTCGAATTCCTCCCGGATCAATTGTTCCAATTCGGCGGTCACTCTCGCAAGCGTGCGCTCATTCCAGTGGGCCACACTGGCGCTGAACCAATCAAGAAGCTCAAGGCAAAGACTGACGAACTGCAAATTCCAGTGAAGACGGAAATGAAAGCGGAGAAGCTGCTTACAGATGCTAACGGCAAAGTAACAGGCGTAGAAGCAACGAGCGGCTCCGGTCAGAAGATTACATTTAACGCTAGCAAAGGCGTAGTCATTGCAACCGGCGGCTTCGGCTCCAACATTGAAATGCGCATGCAGTATAACCCTGTCTATGATGAAAACTATATGTCCACGGACACACCAGGAACTACTGGCGACGGTATCATCATGGCGCAAGCAATCAACGCTGACATCACGAATATGGAAAGTATCCAAACATACCCTGTATGTAATCCTAAGACAGGCGTAATCTCCCTCGTGGCGGATTCTCGCTTCGACGGTGCTATTCTAATTAACCAAAACGGTGATCGCTTCGTAGAAGAGCTTGAACGCCGTGACGTCATCTCTAAAGCAATCTTGGCGCAAGAAGGCGGATATGCATACCAATTGTGGAACCAAGATCTTGAAGAGATCAGCAAGACAATTGCCGCTCATCCAGACGAGTATGAGCAGCTTGTGAAGGACGATTTGCTCTACAAGGCAGATACGATTGAAGATGCAGCGAAGCACTTCAACATCGATCCAGCTAAGCTTCAAGCTACAGTTGATAAGGTAAATGGGTACGCTAAAACAGGCAAGGATCTTGATTTCAAACATCGCGGCGGTCTAGCTTCCTTGGAAAAAGGTCCTTACTATATTATGAAGGCAGTGCCATCTGTTCACCATACAATGGGCGGATTGGTTATCGATAAAGAAACACGCGTCCTGGATACAGAAGGCAAAGTCATTGAAGGTCTGTATGCAGCCGGCGAAGTAACAGGTGTTATCCACGGCTCCAACCGCCTCGGCGGCAACGCGATTGCTGATATCATCACTTTCGGCCGCATCGCAGGTCAACAAGTTGCAAAGTAAGGCAAGTTCATTATCTAACTCCATCTTCTCTGATTAAATGATAAAGGCTGCTTAGGTCGGCAAGTGCATCTTATTGCACGGCCTTCCTAGCAGCCTTTTGCTATATCAAAATCTATTTACCGAGCTTATGCTTTGTACGTAAGCTTCAATGTCTTGATCTCATACGGCTTAAATGCAAGCTTGACTTGACCTTCCACTGTCTCGATTTCCTCAATGGTATCCTCTAGCAGATTGGCCAGATATACTTTATCGATTCCATCAGGCACGCTCAAGCACGCTTGATCGCGTCCGCCGCTCGATTCGTACAAGCGAATGACAAGTCCTGTTCCATCTTCCGCATCCTTGATCGAATCCAAGATGACATGCTTGCTCTCATATGACAGCAAGGAGTGTTCGCTAGGCAGCGAGCCTGTACCAACTTGGTGTTTGACGGATTGCAGCGGATGATTCAACTCCATCGCTTCACGGACGGTGTGGGCTTGACGCCAATCCTGCTCATGTGGATACAACGAATACGTAAATTGATGCTCGCCTAGATCCGCAGTGTTGTCAGGCCATCTCGGCGCACGCAGCAGCGAGAGTCGAATCGTACTGCCCTGTACATCGTATCCGTACTTGCAGTCATTCAACAAGCTTACGCCATAACCGCTTTCTGATACGTCCACCCAGCGATGTCCGCATACTTCATACTGAGCTTGCTCCCAGCTCGTGTTGCGATGCG
The DNA here is from genome assembly GCF_058791835.1 of Paenibacillus sp. EB106-04-04-XG159. Classification (NCBI taxonomy): domain Bacteria; kingdom Bacillati; phylum Bacillota; class Bacilli; order Caryophanales; family Paenibacillaceae; genus Paenibacillus; species Paenibacillus sp. EB106-04-04-XG159. Next base: position 35,308 of record NZ_JBYTDY010000005.1, read on the forward strand.
TAGGACGCTCCAAGGCTCCAAATGGAATCTCATATGTCGCCTTCACAGTTGCAACATCGATTGGGAAGGCAACCTTCAGCAGCTTATGAGTCTCTTGCCAATCAACCTTTGTCTTGAAATCGACCCGCTTCTGTTGATGGTAGAAGATCATATCCTGCTGAATCGTGGATGCTGCAGATTCGCCAAGCTTCCAGCTGAATCGAAGCACATCCATTGTCTTGCCGCGCAGTACGACCTTGCTGTCGACTAATTCTAAACCTTCAACCGCTTGCTGCTCATACCGGGAATCAATATCCCATGCATCCCAATAGGTTGGTCGGTCATGGAATAGCTGCAGCTCATTCGCGGCTTCACCCGCTTTAATAAGCTCTCGTCCCGTACTCTTGTCGAACCAGCTTGTTATCGCGCCATTGGAATTGAATCGAAGCTTGTAATGCTCCGTTTCCCATTCGACAAGTCGTTCTGACGCAGCCAATTCAGCTGATGCAGCTGGAGTTGAGGCTTGTCGCAGCCAAATCGTCTTGTACCCGAAGGAAGGGATATCGCTAACCCAAACATCGAACGCAACTCGATCTGCACCGTTTGAATCGCATTCTGACCAATCGCTGTCCAGACGGTTACCTTGATCGTCATAAACTTCTGCATGGCGCAGCTCTTCCCCGCCTTCGATGCGAATGACGCCGCTTCGATTCCAGCCGAGACTGTTGAACACGATGTACGGCTCACCCTCGCCTTGAGCAGCAATATGTTCCGCTAGCTGACTCATACCTGCTGCCAGCACTTGATTGCCGATATCGAATACCTGCTTATACTCTTTCGTTGACGTCTCATATGCCTCAGTAATTGCTGTTCCTGGAATAATATCATGGAACTGATTCAACAGGATCAGCTTCCAGCCTTGAGCTAGTTGATCCTTGATCGAATCCGAGCGATTCGCAAGCAACGGCGCCGCATAGTTCCAGATTTCCGCTTCGCGATAGAGTACTTCAGCCATGCGATTGCTGCGCTTATTGCGCGCATGTGTCGTATAGGTACCGCGATGCAGCTCCAGATACAAGTCGCCGTGCCATTTCGGCAGCTCAGCTTCTGAAGCTAAAATGCCTTCAAAGAATTGCTCCGCAGTACTGAACTGGCTGTTAGGTAGGTCTGTCATAAGCTCTGCGCGCTGCGCGTATTCAATCATTTCTCGCGTAACGCCGCCGCCTCCATCGCCATGACCATACAACAGCATTTGTTCAGGGTGTTTGGACTTTTCCTTAAAGGACTGCCAATGCTCTGAGATGTCCTTCGGTGTCGTGCTTTCGTTGACGCCGTGATTCTGATACGACAGCATAGCTGTACCATCGATCCCTACCCATTGGAACAGATCGTATGGGAACTGGTTAGTATCGTTCCAGCCCAGCTTAGTTGTCATAAAGGCGTTCACTCCTGCCAGCTTCAACATCTGCGGCAATGAAGCGCAATATCCGAATGTGTCCGGCAGCCATTCGATATGGGACCGCTTGCCGAATTCACGCTGGTAGAAGAGCTGACCATACAGGAGCTGGCGCGCCAGCGATTCCCCGCTCGGAATATTCAGATCCGGCTCCAACCACATGCCGCCGACTAATTCCCAACGTCCTTCTGCTACGCGTTGTTTGATCTTCTCGAAGAGCTCGGGATCATGCTCTTTCACGAACGCATAGAGCTGCGGCTGACTCTGGCTGTAGAGGTACTCAGGATATTGCTCCATCAGCGTATTTACCGTTGAGAAGGTTCGACTGCTCTTGCGTACTGTCTCACGTACAGGCCATAGCCACGCTATATCAATATGTGATTGTCCAACAAGGTGCATGTATCCTGCACCTGGACGAAGATTGACATCAGCGCGCACCTGCTCGCGAAGCTTGAGATCCAACTCATGAACCCAATTGGAGTCCACCGCGCCACGATCTCGCTCTGCTTGCATGGCATCCATGGCTGAGCGCAGCATGTCTAGCAGGCGCTGCCGCTTCAGCTCTTGCTGTGGCATCAGCCTAGCGGTATCTCGAACCACAGTTACGGTATACAGCAGGCTTTGCACAGCGGCGTTCACATGGACTAGCTGAATCTCCAAGCTGCGAACGGACGGATTCCTTACCTGCTGATTGTTCAATGGATCAATCGGTTCCGGTATTGGATCAAACAGCTCGATCTCAACATTCGGTGTATAACCTACCTTATCTACAGGCAAAGGAACAAACCAGTGATTGCGGTCGACGCCATGATAGGAGACACCGTCAATTCGAAGCAAGCCTTCGCCTCCGCCTCGAACAACAAGACCAACCTGCGAACCGTTCCACTCGGTTGGAATGTTCAACTGCTTGCGCAGCCAATACGTTGTGCCATAGGTTTCGATGATAATATCATTAGGACTGCCTACCAGTCCTTCAACATCGTAAGTGTACTCACCCGGTCGTATATACGTACCGCGCGAGAGGTTCCAATCTTCATAGCTTCTGCTCTCCAGCCAGCACTGGGCAGCAAGCTCCTCTATCCATCGATTAATCCGAATCATACTCATGCTCAACTCCTACATATAGAGATGTATACTGCACCTGTTCCGAACTATTTCCTACTATGATGACCAACCCCCAGGTTCAATCACACGCTCATTGTCGGCGTTTCATAACAACTTGCCTGACGTAGGATTCACATCTCCGAACAGCAAGTCTGCCCCTTGCAGCTCTCTTAGCCCCATATGAACAGGCGCTCCCTTGCAATCGCTTTCTGATCTGACTGAACCTGTGAAATGCTTCAGCGTTACACCGATACTGCCCTTGGTGTCTAGCTGAGCACTCACTTTTTGCTTATATGCTGTTGTACTAGCTTAATCAGAGTAAACATGCGACAAAACAGAAACCGGCTTGCAACCTACTATTAGTCGCTCACCGTCCGAATAACCTTCTTCACGCCCATCTAATTCACGGATCAGAATAGAGCGCCAATAGCCAATACGCTCCTGCTTATCTTCATCATTGACGGCATTATGAAGCTCATTCGGGTCAAGGATCAGATCAAAATACTGCTCCTCTCCGGTTTGTGAGAACCAGATGTACTTTTCCTTGCCATTGGTAATCCAGTGATTTGAAGCGTTTCCATACGAATGCTCACCGTGCAAATAAGCACGCCATTCAGGGCTGCTTGGTGTATCCGTGTTCGGCTTGTTCTTCCGCGCAAGTTTCCATATACTATCGCCATCAACTGTATCTGGGATAGCCACACCTGCCGCATCCAGCAAGGACGGCATGATGTCGCGCATCTCTACCACTTCACTTCGCACGGTTCCATTGTCCAGTCCAAGGTGATTTCCTGGATCATTGACGATAAACGGCACTCGGGCGCTGCCGTTGTAGGGAAGTACCTTGCGGAATAGATGATGGTCGCCCAGCAATTCACCATGATCGGATGCAAATAGAATAATCGTGTTCTCGCGTTCGCCGTACTCGCTCAGAACCTGCAAGAACCGTCCAATCTGGTGATCAAGATGGGTGATCAGCGCATAATAAGCAGCCATTGCCTTCTTCAGACGGCGCTTCGGTACGATGCCTTCCGCGGTTGTTGATACCAGTCCTTCATATCCTGTATAGTCGGTCTTTGCCCAATCGCCTACAACAGGGTCTGGTATATCCGCGTCCTCGTATAGATCCAAATAAGCCTGCGGCGGATCAAACGGAGGATGCGGTCGCACAAAGGACATCATTAGAAAGAAAGGCTTGCTTGGGTCGCGCCGACGCAAGAAATCAATCGATTGGGATACGGTCCAGTTCGTCGGGTGCAGCTTCTCTGGGAGATGCCAAGGACGAGCAACTGTAGACGCATTGCAATCGAGACCAAGATCCAGCATATCCGCATCCGGCACACGCTCGCGCAGCCACTGTACATAATCGTCAACCTCATCATAATGCTCCTGCACAGGAATACTGTGTTTGTTGCGGTTATGATGCAGGTACCCATCATGAAGTACAATGTTATGGAAACCAAGCAGATTACGCGCAGGATAGGCATGCATCTTGCCGACGCATTGCGTATGATACCCTGCTTTGGCCAGCTCTCCCGGAAGCGTCGTTTCATAGTTCCACGGCACCCGATCCTGATAGCCAACACGTCCCGTTTTACGCTGACTTTGTCCTGTCAGCAATGCAGCTCGAGCAGGCACACAGCTTGGTGTAGCTGAATAAGCCTGATCGAAGCGAACACCGCGTAAAGCCAGCTCATCCAGATTGGGTGTTTCAACGATCGGATGACCTGCAACGCTCAAGCAGTCATAGCGCATCTGATCAACTGTAATAAGCAGTATGTTCGGTTTCTTATGCGATTTCTCTTGCCTCACAATGCTTACTCTCCCATCATAAAAAGAATGTTTCATTCCTCTTGCTTATCAAACTAGCAATTGATGGCTAATAACAAATTATATAAACAACTATCTCTTCTGTCAAAAAAGCTGAGACCTCAAATCGCTATTCAATACAGCCCCATGCATGCGCTCATCTTCTACTTCCATCATCAATTGCTCCAGCTCTATTTTTAATGCAGCCGTACGTTCTTCATATGCCGAGTTTCCATATACGTTGTTAAGTTCATAAGGGTCCTCTCTTAGATCAAACAGCTCCCATTCTGGCGGACGTGATTCATCGCGTGAGTCTGTCGTTCCAAGCGCCTCGGCATAATAATAGATCAGCTTGTAATCATGTGTGCGAATACCATAATGTGAATACACTTCATGATCCGCATCTAGATGCATCCAATATCGATAATACATGGAGGTTCTCCAGCCTTCGGGCGTTACACCTTTCAACAAGGGACGGACGCTCTCGCCCTGCATTCGCTCATGAACCGGCAATCTAGCATAATCGAGGAAAGTAGGCGCAAAGTCTGTATTTAGCATGATATCCTTATTCACGCTGCCTGACTTAATCTCAGAGGGATAACGAATCAATAGCGGCATTCGCAAAGACTCTTCGTACATAAAGCGTTTATCGAACCAGCCGTGGTCGCCAAGGAAGAATCCCTGATCTGACGTATAAATGACAATTGTATTCTCAGTCAATCCTGCCTCATCCAAATAATCAAGCATTCTACCAACATTGTCATCAATGGATGCAATGCAACGTAAATAATCCTTCATATAGCGCTGATATTTCCAGTTACGAACTTGCTCAGGTGTTAAATGTGCAGGAGGCTTTCCCTTTGTGTCATGATCAGTTAGATCATCTATGCGCATCTTAGCTTGTACCGCCGCTTGGGAACGAGTTGCATAGTCATCGTTAAACGTTTCCGGCTCAGGTATGTCAACGTTCTCATACAGGTGCATATGCTTATCATCCGGCACCCAGTTGCGATGCGGAGCTTTATGATGGCACATCAGCATGAACGGACGTTCGGGATCGCGGTTCGCCATCCAGTCCAATGAAATATCCGTGATCAGGTCTGTTACGTAACCTTCATATTGTCTCTTTGTACCCATTTCAAAAAAATCGGGGTTAAGGTAACTCCCTTGATGAGGAAGCACATTCCAATAATCAAAACCGGTTGGATCATATATACCTCCGTGGCCAAGATGCCACTTGCCTACTATCGCCGTCTGATAGCCGGATTCCTGCAGAAGCTTAGGAAAGGTGACCTGTCTGCCATCCAGATCATCGCCAAGAGTCTTAACACCATTGATATGGTTATAGACACCGGTAAGAATCGTCGCACGGCTGGGAGCACAGATCGAATTCGTACAGAAGCAATGATCAAATCGAATGCCCTCATTCGCGATCCGATCCAGATGGGGCGTTGTATTGACCTTGCTGCCGTAGGCGCTTATAGCATGGGAAGCATGGTCATCTGACATGATAAATAAGATGTTCGGACGTCTTATCGTTGAGGCTGACATATAAACCATCCTTTCGAGATATTAATGTCCAGCTATACAAACTAAGTGTCGGGATCTTATATTATCTAATGCGGTACTTGTCAAAGTATTCTGGAATAATCTCTGTAGAAGCTCCCGGCATGTCAGGCAATAGGTAGTAACCATCCTTGACCGTTGCCGGTTCTACGAAAATATCACGAATCCACGGGATATATTCTAGCCTAATTTAGGCCGCATTCGGTAATCAACGGGAAGGTCCAGTCTGTAACCAGTCAGGTAACCTTTCAACCAAAAATATATAGTTAAATGTAACCGTTGTAGTGGATACAACCAACCTTCCGCATTCTGGTGCTTTGTTACGTCATACTGCTGAACAATTAACAAACAAACCAGTTAAATATGTAGTGAATACACATTTTCATGGAGATCATGTCAACGGCAATCAGGAATTTATGAAAAGCGAATTTATATCTACCGTTTGGACAAGAGATTTGCTATCTGATATGGGCGAAGTGAATATTGATCTCATGCAACAAAACATTCAAAAGTTAATAACTAGCTTAAATCATGTACGTTCACAGCAAAGAGATCCCCACATGCTAACCGAAATCGGCTATGATCTTTCCGTACAGCGAGCCCTGTATGATGCCACCCCTTCCCTTTGCAGGGTGATACCCACGATAACCTTTGAAGATAAACTCGTTATTCAAGGAACAAAGCGAACTATCGAAGTTTTATCTTACGGAGGCGGTCATTCTTTAAGTGATGCTGTTGTGTACGTTCCTGAAGAGCAAACTTTGATCGCTGGTGATTTAATATCGACTAAGACGATTCCGGTCATGCCATACGGTAATCCATACGCTTGGATACGCATCCTTAAACGCATTCAAAAAGACCTCAAGGTCGATACTGTCGTTCCGAGACACGGAGATGTGTCTAATTCAGATCGAATCACAGATGTCATACGCTTTTTGGAGAAAACGATCGCTTATGTTTCTAGAGCTGTAACAAGCGGGAAATCAGAGTCTTACTGGTTGGAACAAGGGGTATTAGAAGGATATGAGGATTGGCATCTGCCCCAGTATTTCAGATGGAACTTTCGCTGGCTCTTTAACAGTATGCTTGTTCAAAACAACAGATGAGACAACAAGCAACACTGTTTGTATCCCTATCGCGCTCGGTTGCATGAGCTATGTGGTATTCCTGAGCGCGGAAACAATAGCTGCCATGACCCAGACATTCTGTCCACCAGCGGAGTATAGGCCGTCGGTACAGAACTGGCGCTGTAGAAGTTGCAGGAGATTGGAATTGTTCATGTGCATTCGCTCTGTTCGATTGGAATGAAAAGAAGCTGCCTTCTAGGCACTACCGGGTCCATCGGACAGCTTCTGGAATGTAAGTTGTGCTGCGGAATCATCTGCACCAAAATTGTGAGCCGTACCATAAGTGACGGCAAGTTTTTATTGTACAACTCAAATCAAGTATGCAAAAATCGCCGGTGATATATTCAAAAGGAAAGGAGGGAGGATTTCTAAGCCTACCCGACCTATTCCGGGGATGGGATACAATGGGATTGAAGTTGGCTGTAAACAGTGTTACTCTAGCAACGGTAAACTCAAAATCTATGTTGTGCAATACACCTAATAATAGTCATGATTATATTTGTAAAGAAAGGTAATACGATGATAAAAGTTGATAACTTATCCTTCTCATTCCCGCAAAAAGAACTATATACCAACATTTCATTTACGCTTGAAGAGGCACAACATTGCGCTTTTATAGGAACAAGTGGCAATGGGAAAAGTACATTAATAGATATACTGATGGATCCCGAAAGATATCTGTTCGAGGGCAGGCTAGAAATAGACCCGACCTACAAAATTGGGCATGTAAGTCAATTCTCTCAACTAGACGCAACTAAAGTAACAACTGTTTTTGAATATATAGGGGAAGAATTTATTAAGATACAAAATGAAATAACTTCTATTTGTACTGAAATGGAAACCTCGTCGGATATTGATTCTTTATTAGAAAAGTATCAAGTAGCGTTAGACGCATTGGATTCAATCGGTGGGGATGATTTTGAGAGCAAAATTATTAAGAAACTAAATCTAGCAAACCTCATGAAGCTAAGAGATCTTAGGGTATCCGATCTAAGTGGCGGGGAATTCAAACTTATTCAAGTCATGAAGGGAATGCTTAGTAGTCCAGACTTATTGATTATGGACGAACCCGATGTATTTTTGGACTTTGAAAACCTAAATGCGCTTAAAGACCTTATTAATTCTCACAAAGGAACACTGCTAGTTGTTACGCATAACCGATATTTATTGAATCATTGTTTCAACAAAATTATACACCTTGAAAACAAGGAGATCCAAGAGTTTGATGGGCGATTTATTGATTATAACTTCTCATTACTTCAGACTAAAATTGAGTTACAAGAACTCGCAATCGCTGATGATGAAGAAGTGGAGAGAAATGAGAACATCATCAATAATCTCAGAGAAATCGCAACTAATAATGCAGATGCATCTAGAGGGAGAGCATTAAAAGCTAGAGTTAAGTTTCAAGAAAGATTGGAAGCGCGTAGAATTAAAACGCCATTTGTTGAGATTAAGCAACCGAATATTCGTTTTGATATGGATAAAGAAATGGAAGACAACATTGTTGTAAATGTCAATCATTATAGTGTTGCCTTTGATGAGTTGCTTTTAGACAATGTTAACTTTGAGATAAAATCTACGGATAAAGTAGCCATTATTGGTTCAAACGGTACCGGAAAAACGACTTTACTCCGAGATATCTTTAATAATAATCATGATTCAATTGAAATAAATGCTGATGCTAAAGTGGGCTATTTATCTCAGGTTCAAGGCGAAGTGCTAAGGGATTCTAATACAATACTAGAAGAATTCATCGATGCTGGGTTTAAAACTTATGATGAGATTAGATCGCATGTTTCAAGCTATGGCTTTGAAGGGGAAATCGTTAATCAAAAGATAGAATCTTTATCGGGTGGAGAAAAAAATGTGCTTCAATTAGCTAAAGTTTCTGCCAGTAAAGCAAACGTATTGCTTCTGGATGAACCGACAAGCCATTTAGACACCTATACACAAATCGCACTGGAGAAAGCCATTGAAGACTATAAAGGTGCGATTCTCATGATTTCTCACGATTTCTATTCTGTTGTAAATGGTATGGATTATGTGTTAATCATTGACGATAAGACGATTAGAAAAATGAGTATGCGAAAATTTAGACAGATGATTTATGCTAGTCATTTTGATCGAGATTATTTAGAAACTGAAAAAAATAAAAAATCAGTTGAAATGAAAATAGAAATGGCTTTGAAAAATACTGATTTTGAACTTGCGAAAGTATTGGTTGATGAGCTAGAAGAGCTGATCAAGTTGCTTTAAATTACAACCCTCTATACAGGTGTGACACGCAATCCGTTGCCGGATGTCTACACTTCATCAATCATGTGGCACCCGACAGGGTGCCATTTTAATTTCGCCGTTAGACCCGTTACGGGGAACCGTATCATAAGTAGGGCGAAATTTTGATTCGGTGAATGTTTTTTCAGTTAATAGAAAAGGCTCGATTAGGATGGTGAGGACTAATCGAGCTTCTATACAATTGCTCTTAGCCTAGTTTAACAATGAATTTGCAATCTTCTGCTTGCCTCTGATCTTTAATAAATGTTATTTGCTCGTAATAGGTATCGGCAATGGAGAACGATGCTATGCGCGAACGGTACATGCGGTTGTCTACTTCCTAATCGAAGACTTTTTATTTGCCATCGCTGGAAATCCATATGGCGCATCTCAATCGCCGGAGAACAGTTCGTCGTATATGAGTTCGAAAGCGAAGCCGTTGCTCGTATCCAAGGTCACGTTAAGTGTGTTACCGTTCACTGTAACCGGAATTTCCTGCACGCGCTCACCGTTCAGCGTCAACTTATAGGCTCTGTACGCGTTCGTGGGACGATTCGTGTTCAGTTGAAACTGCGCTTTTTGCCGCTTCGCGAGTGTCGGCAGCGTGCCTTTGTAATACTTTATTTCGCCTATAGGCAAAGTGACGCTCTCTTCTCCTGTTGCCGCGACATCCGTCGTATAGATCAGAAGCATCCGATGGCTTTCCTTAAGCGCCTTCCCGTCTAACGAAGAGGCGAAGAAAGTACCTTTGTTCACGTCGGCGGTTATCGCCGTATGACTGAGCGTGAACGTATGGTTATTCATCGTGCCCGCGATGGCAATCGCTTTCGGCGTATTGACAAAGTATGTATTCAGATTTAAGTCGAACACAAGCTCTCCCGTATCGGACAGCAGCTTATTGTTGTTCAGTGCGGACAGCATCGTGGTTTTCGTTTTATGGTTGCTGAGGGAATTAATGAACGTCTCCGCCACTTTGCGATCGGTCATCGCTGTCGTTATATTCAACTTGTTCGCAACCGGCAGATTGCCGCTCGCGATTTGCTCCTGTGTCAAGTCATCCGTGATCTTGTAGACGGAGAACGGCTCGCCCGGTTGATCCGCGTAGACGGATACCGTCTTGAACAGATGCGGGATATACATCATGTTCGCGATATACGCTTCTCCTTCAGCGGCAGCGCCCGTATCTCTTGCCCAAGTGCGGTCCCATACGAATACGAACTTCGGTTTGGCTTCCCCCACCGCTCCGGTGCGGAACAATAATGCTGCTTCCGCTTCAGACAAAATCGCAAAAGGATCGCTCGTGACGGAGAATTCCTCCGAGTTGCCCATCGGCAAATTCACGTATCCGTCGCGGACGTCGCGCCCGAACGAGAAGCGGTTCATCATATCCCAGCCTTGATAGGCGCCGATCGCCCCGTTAAAGATGCCGACCTCTTCGCGTCCCTTGGCCGGAAACGTATCCTGGAACTCCGTCAGCAGGAACGGCGTCGCGTTCGGTTGTCTCAGCGACAACGCAGGATAATAGCTGCCGAAGTGACGATCGGTCGCCCAATCCTTCGGATAGTTCGCTGCGGTTGCAGGATCGAACACCATACTGAGACGCGGCATCTTTAGCGGCCTATACTTGTAGCCATTACGTCCGTTCTCGCTGAATCGGTCGTTCACGAACTGATAGTAGTCGTGCGTTTCGTACACATCGGAAGCGGAACTTCTCCAGTAATTTACGTTCGGACTAACGATGAAGTTTAATCCACCGATCGGCGCATGAATGCCAAGCTGCTGCTTCAAATACGTCCGCATCGCGTTGGAGACGGTAATCGTTTTATTAGAATAATAGGCGCTCAGCCGATCAAACATCGTACCGGAGGCATTCCAGTACGACGATGTGATCGATGCAACGGGCGTCTCGCCGAGCGTTGCCAGAAAGCTGTTGAAATCCTGAAGCATATAGTCGCGAAAAGGCTGCTTCATGGAATCCAGATCCATATTTAGCAGTAGCGACTCGTTCCACGGACTGACGCCGACCAGTACCGGATCGTCTTTTAGAGCGAGACCGGTGTACGGATTGACGTGAGAGAGCCACTTGTCTGCGATCGCCTTCCACATGTCGAGCGCCTGAGGGAGAAACGGCAACAAATACGCAGAATTGTCTCCCTCCGCATATTCGCCAAGCCCAGGGATTTCCTTGAAGTCGTACAAATGGAACACATCGATCGTCACATAGATGCCCTTAGCCTTTAGCCTCGAAATGAAATATTCCAATTGGTCGAGCTTATCCTCGTCGAATTGCGGCGTCGTTGATCCATTCTGCAGGAAGATGCCCGGCGCCCAATCGGTCATCGAATCGACCGGATGAATGCGGACGACGTTGTAACCGATGCGTTCGAGCCGGTCTACGGTCAGATCTGCTTCTTCATGCGAACCGTAATACATGTTCCACGTCACATTGGCGCCGTACAATTTAACCTTCTTTTGTGGCACATGCTCGAACGTGTAATCCCCATCAACGCCTTGTTGAATAAATCCGTACCTGCCGGCCGGCGCATCGTTCAACCCTGACAAGTCTAAGGCACTACCTTGCACGATCATTGGTTCCGTATTGATCGGTAGCCAGGTCGCAATTTCGACCGCGTTCGTGGTCGGTCTGCCCCACAGTCCTACCGCTGGTGCGGCCAACACAATCGCAAGCGCGGCAATTAAGCTCGGGCGAAACCATTTCATCATCATTTTGCTCCTTTGATAGCATGACTTTCGATGAAGGCTTTCTTTTTTGCGTGCCCCCCTACTTTACTGGCAAGGTCGAAGAGAAAAAATAGCATCGTTTATGATTTGATGACTTCGTTTTGGTATATGTAAAATCGGATGCCTAATCGCAAAGGCTGTCTCAACAGGTCATTAAAATGATCTAAGAGATAGTCCTGTTTTATTAATTGGTGAAATGGAGGTATCACCCAACTACACACGAAAGGATGGATTTCTTTGTACACTCAATATACCATGGGCCAATCAGAAAGCGAAAAAAGAAGCAATCCTTCAGGCCAGTGCATGGCAGTAGGATTGCTTCATTAATTGGATGAGTAAGTAAGAACTTTTGCAAGGGCCATTTATTGCAATCCTTTCGTATTACACAAATGCAAAGTGCGAGAAATCGCCTAACGTCTTGCCTTCTGGATGGAATACAAAATAAACTGCGTGAAAATCTTGACCGGAATTTGCCCGCTCTGCTCGATGGCTTCGTAATGGATTTGCATGGTCTCACCTCTTCGAGAAATTGGCTTTCATGTTGTGACCATTATATAGTTTTTGCCTTTCGCTTAATAGATGTTACGGTGAGCCGTATCATAAATAGAGGGAAGTTTTATTTGGCCCAAAAAGGAACGAGAGGGTTTTTGCTTGCGGAGAGCAAAAGCCCCCTTTGCTGTCATAGAAGAAGGTTAACTTAGGAAGCTTACGAAAGCTATTGAAGTTATCGCAGCGTCAAGTGCTAGAATATATTTAGAGCTCGGAAAGGAGACCCAAAATGAACAGATCAGTCGCAATAAATAAGGTATCGGAACAGATGGACCTAACAAGTCGCACCTTGCGACATTGGGAATCAGAGGGTTTATTCAAGAGTGGAAGGGATAAATCCTCTGGATGGAGGGTGTATGACGAGAACGCACTTCTTTCTATCAGAATTACAGCCATACTAAGAAAAATGGATATTTCCATAAGGGATATTAAATCAGTGATTGCAAACAAATCTCTATCACAGTTGAGCACTGTTGTTGAGAATAAGATCTCTGAACTACAGTCACAGAAATCTGAATTAACTCTTTTTCAAGAACAACTAGAACAAGTTCAAAAATTTCTTCAAAAGCAAGATGCGTTTTCAAATGTTGATGAACTCCTAAAAGAGACGGAGGACTTGTTTATGCGCAGTTTAACTGAAAGTAGTATGGTGAAAATTATTACCCTTCCTCCTATGAGAGTTGCCTTTAATATTTCCATCGGTGTCTCTCCAGAAGACGAAGCAATGACACCAGTGCTTGAGTGGATTAAGACCTCGAATTTACTAAGTACAGCACGTTTTTTCGGTGGCAATGTAAAACCGATGCCAAGCAATCTCGGAAAGCCTTATGGTTATGGAATGTGTGCGACAATCCCAGATGGTGTTTCGGTTCCGATGCATCTAAAGGAGATGGTGCTACCCGGCGGTCTTTACGCTATGTTCGAGAGTAGTGAGGATATTAATTTATCTTGGAAAACTTTTATGAGGGAATTAGCAAAGGACGGGATTTACAAATCTGATCGATCAAGACTATGCCTGGAAGAGCACATTCGTAATGATAAACCAAGCGGGTGTGGAAACGAGTATCATTTGATTTTGTTGGAACCTGTAAAGGCAATTAAACACTAGGAATACAAATAGCTAAGCACAAACAGGCCATCCTTGAGGGGGGCCTAAAAACTTACCGTTAAACATAGAGCAGCTATGGCTGGTAGAGGAATGCTTGGACTTAACCATTGCCAGGTTGAAATTCGCTCCAATATTACGCTAACGGAGAACGTTAGTTTAATTGTGATGAGTACCATCAATAATGGGTATATATCGGAATTCTTATCGAACACTATTATAAAAGCCCTCGATTTACTAAAAATCAAGGGCTTCTAACATCTTAATTATCATAATTTATTAGGAAGTTACACATGATGAGCTAACGGCAAATCAAGTGGTTTCGGCACACTTCTTGTCCCACACTGCTTATATTTCATACCCGTACAAATATATATCTAGAGTATCCGCTATATCCTTTGCATGAATGCTAATCGTGGTTTCTCCTTGGCGTTCAAATCCCATATGATCATAGAAACCGTAATTGCAGTTCGAATCTGTAAACAGGTAACAATGTTGGACACCTTGCTGTTTCATATAATCGATAAGCTGTGACACAAGTGTCTTGCCGATCCCTAAGCCACGACTTTCTTCTGTGACGATAAAGAGCGTAATAGTACCGTCATAATCCTGCTTTCTGCCCTTAAACAATTGATTGTAGGCATGCAAGACTTTCTTGTAATCGTTTACTCCGGTCTTATCCTTTATGGACATCAGTGTCATCATCATGTATTGGTGCACCATAGCAAGTAGATGACGGATATTGGACCAATGCGTTCCATCATTATTGGCCTGTCCTAATATAACGCCAATAACCTTGCCACCCTTCTCGGCGACAAGGCTATATGTACTCTCGGCAAGGCAGGAATGCAGGTAGAAAGCGAGCACTCTTTTCAACACATTTGGATTGGGTATCACCTTATATAAACTAAAGCTTTGATTAATCATGCTTTTTACTTCTTCGTAATTACGTGCGGCGATGTTACGATAAGTAATCTTGCTCATGCTTATACGGCTCCCTTTTTCAATACGGTATGGAACTTCCCACCGATAAATGCCGAGACCACAATGGCTATAATGGCATTAAGCGGCGCGAACAGCATACATAAGATGGCGACGATCAACGGCTGTCCAAGCGCTGTTGCCGTAAAGGCTGCCATAAATGTAAGAACAACGAAGGTTACGTCTACTGGTAAAAAGGTAGAAAACGCAAACCCGATCGCGGTTGCGCTAAACAGGATCGGGAAGAAGTTCCCCCCGCGCCAGCCGCCCGAGATGCAGATATTAATCATGAATATTTTAATGAAGCCCGTTAAGAGCAGCATCGGTATCGCCCATGACTTCCAGTCATTAGACAGTTCAAACATTTGCGCCTCGCCGGCAAACATGGTATCAGGCAAGAACATGCCGACAGCTCCGAGAATAAATCCCGCAATGACCGCGCGCAGTACTTTTTTGTTCTCCAGCGGCGCAAAAACCACTTTTGAAAGCCATTGGCATACTAAGAACAATGCTCCGCATAATATTCCGGCCAAAACCAGAGGGATAAAGGCAAGCAATTCATTCATACTGAATTCGATGCTTGTAAACGAAGCTAACTGTATACCTTCCTTTGCAAGCAGATTTCCAACCACTCGGAACGATGCAATAGCGCCGATAGTTGCAATGATATAGATAATCCATCGATACAACTTCGATATGGAATAGCTTTGACTGTTTACCTCGATCTCTGTTCCGATGTAGGCTTGAACCGGCCTTTGCATCAATGCTCTCAGCGTTGTACGCTTCTGTTGAGAGCGATCTTCCAATACCATGGTCATGCCTGATTTATATCTATCCCTGATCCAGCTTAAAAGTGCAGCAATAATGCCAGCAAGTCCCGCTTCAGGACCGATGCTTCCGCCAAATATGAGGGGAAGTAATGCCGCCACGCAGACGATCAGCAGATTATCATAACGCAAGTGTTTTTCTTTTTTATAGGTCCCTATGAATTCTTCGAGTGTTCTTGGATAGTCGCCGTATTTCTTCTGCCACAAGCCAATCAGAACACCGCCGATCACGCATATCACAATTGGATATAGACTTAACGTCATTCCGCCAATTGACAGGGACGATGGAATTGCATTCGGCACCGTGGTCCACAAGAAATGGATGGCATGGTGCATAAACTGTAAGAAGATCGTCGTGACCGCACCGATAACGGCACCGCACAACAAGACGTATACCACAAAAGTAAGCAGACTTATAAATTTATGCTTTGGAAAATTCAATGATTCCTTATCCATAGATATTCATTCACCTGATTTCTAAGAGGTTCTCTTTTATTGTTTAGTCTTGGTCAATTCTTTGCCGGATTTCCAACATCTTCTGATCCGTTCGTGCAATAACCTCCGCACATTCACTTAACTCAGCGGCAATTTGCCCCGCATCCGCAATATCTTTCTTGTACTTCAATCGATGCTCAAGACTTGCCCAGAAATCCATCGCTACCGTACGGATTTGCAGCTCAACCCGCATCATCTGCTTGTAATCAGAGAAGAATACTGGCACCTCCACAATCATATGATAGCTCCGATACCCGTTCGGTTTTGGGTCTTTGATGTAATCCTTAATCTCAATCACCTGGATGTCGTCCTGCTTCACCAGCATTTCGGCCACCTTATAAATATCGTCCACAAAGGGACAGATGACTCGGATACCCGCAACATCGTTAAGGTTATCTACTATAGCATCAAGAGTGGCGTCCTTACGCATTCTTTTAAGCTTTTGAGCTATGCTAATCGGTTTTTTCGTGCGGGCATGGATCGATTCAATCGGACTTGTTTGATTATTTATAGAAAGTTCATCGTTTAGTATTTCAAGCTTGGTTTTTACCTCTCGGATTGCTGAGTTGTATTTCAACATCAGTTCATTGAACTGTACGACATAATCGAAGATTTCCTCCGAATTGTCCGGCAAGAAAAATTTAACAAGCTCTTTTTCTTCAATTCTCTCCATAATTGTTTATATTCTCCCTTTCATTCGTCATTCATGCTGATTAAGCTTCGTCTTCCGCTTCTCTCTCAACCATTCCATGAAGTAATATGTCTAAAAACCTCTTACAGCTTTCTTCATGATGCTCCGGAAGGGGCTCGTCACGCAAACAGTTCTTATACACCTTGTAATATTGGAAATTAAAATAGTCCTGAAAGTGGCAGAAGTTCGATACCGCTTCCTCTATGCTGATGTTCTTTCTCAGCTTGGCTTGTTTGAGCAGCTTGGTCAGGATCTCAATATTAAACGCATCAAATCTACTCTTGATTTCACCAATCGCTGCTCTAAGATGCAGCGGCGGTACAGCAACGGCATCGCGAAATATGTTGAACAGCAAAGGATGCTGGCCGAAAAAGCTCAATCTCGCATCAAAGTAGCATTGCAACGTTGTTTCCATGTCATTGCCTTCTGGCAGCTCTAAATTAGACAGATCCGCTGTCAGTGCATCAAAGCACTTCTGAACGCAAACAAGGTATAACTCGTCTTTATCCTTGAAGTAATGATATATAATCCCTTTGGATATTCCGTTTGTGGAACAGATGTTATTAAGAGATGCTTCAGCATAACTTTTCTCGCCGAATTCCGCTAATGCGCCTTCCACTATTTTTAGTCTGCTTTGCAGATTTTTCTCTTCTCTTTTCATCTGATCTTGCTCCCAAACACATTATTGACCGAGTGGTCTATAATTAGTAAAACACGAATAGACCACCCGGTCAATAATACGATTGTTAAAATATTTTTAAGATATCTAGCGGTAGCAACATGTGTAGTACTCCTCACTATACAAAAATAGCAGGCTGCAACAATCGCAACCTGCTATCTTACATCTGGAAGGCTTGACCCTTATCCAGCCTGCCAGCTGATTGATTCAGCCTTTGACTGCTTGGAGCACTGCTTCTGTATGACCCTTAACCTTTACAGCTCGCCACTCTTGAACCAGCTTGCCTTCCTCATCGATCAAGAAGGTGGAGCGCACGACGCCATAATACTCTCTGCCGAAATTCTTCTTCCATTGCCATACTCCAAACAAGTCGGCAACTTGATGCTCCTCATCAGACAGTAATAGAAACGGCAATTGATGCTTCTCTATGAACTTGGCATGTCTCTTCAACGGATCGGGGCTTATCCCGATCACAACTGCGTTATGCTTCTCGAAATCGCCGTGATAATCGCGGAAACTGCAGGACTCCTGCGTACAAGTCGGTGTCATGTCCTTCGGATAGAAGTAGATAACCACCTTCTGGCCGCGGTAATCGCTTAGGCTTACATCCTGCCCGTTGGAGCTAGGAAGCGTGAAGTTCGGAACAGCTTGTCCAATATGCAATGATTCTGTCATCCCCATGTCCTCCTTCAACCGTGCTGCGTATTTACTGATTATACCCTATTTTCACCCGGAGTCGTCCGTTCTGACGGCTGGAACTACGATCCTGCTCCGCGATACTTCTTCACTCCGACATTCCACAGCGTCAAGCCGATCGTAAAGAAAACAGCTCCTACAACTGGGGTCAGCAGCGCCATATCCCGCATTCCCTTATCCTCGATAAAGTACGCGGCCGGAATAATGCCCACAAAGGCAAACGGCAAGATCCACGTTAAGAGCACTTGAATAAAACGATTGTAGATCGTCAACGGATAACGGCCGTAGCTCTGAATGTTCCACACTAGCGGCAGGATGCCTGTCGGCGCATCCGAATAGAAGGAGATCGAAGTCAAAGCCGTGTATATGCCAAAATAAATCATGACTGCTCCCACCACAAATACGAACAGCATCAACATCTCTAATGCGCCGAAATCAATCCCCATCTGCGTACCGCTAATGACCATCAGAAGCCCCCCTACAAATGAACCGATGAGGGAGGGCGGGTCTACATTTTCCAATAGAATCTGAAATAAGTTATGCGCCGGTCGGGTGAGAATGCGGTCCATCTCCCCCTTCACGATGTAGCGCTCGCTGAAATTCCAGAGATTGAAGAAGCAGCTGAAGATCCCGTATGGAATCATAAAGAAGCCGTATACGAACACCATTTCATCAAGAGTCCAACCCGCCAAGGTTGGTGTATGCATAAATACCACGAAGATGAAGATCAGATTCGTCACTTGAAATAACAGATCCGACAATACCTCCACCCAGAAATCAGCACGGTAAGTCAGTCTCGTCTTCGCGTAATTTTTCAAATATTCCATCACCAAGCCCGCATAATACATCCTTCTCATCCTCCTTGTACGAACAGCCGGTGACGCGCGGAACGCCACAGCAGCAGAATCGGGATAATGAGGATCGCAAACCATACTAGCTGCACAGCCAGAACACCCGGAATGTCACTATCTGCAACACGTCCAGTAAATACGGAGCTCGGCAGATAGGTGATCGCTTGAAACGGCAGCCATTCATTCAACGTAATGAGCCAGCCTGGGAAGAAGGAGATCGGTATGATGACACCAGAAAATAAATCCACGATCACCCGCTTCATCCGCATCATGCCCTCGTTGTTCTCCATGAAAAAGGCGCTCAAGCCTGTAATAATGTTGATCTGCGTATTAATGAGAAAGCTCATAAACAGCATCCAAGCAAATATAAGCCACAGCTTCGGATCCGTCGGCAGCTGCACAGGAAACAGAATGCAGGCGATAATAAGCCCCGGTGTCATGAATAGGATGAGCCGGAACGCCCCTTCGCCGAATCCCTGCATCAGCTTCACGACCAAGTAGTTATAAGGCCGAATAAACTGAATCGCAACACTGCCGTCGCGAATCTCATTCGCAATCTCACGATCCAAGTTGTTAAAATAAAAGGCGCGCGCCATCCACGATACCGCGATGTAGGTGGTCATCTGATCAGCAGTGAATCCTGCAATCTCTCCTTGTCCGCCGTAGATCGCCTGCCATGTGAAGTAGTAGACGCCGATATTCAAGGTATAGATTAAGATGCCGGAATAATAATTGATGCGATAAGCCAGCATCATCAGGAAACGAATGCGTATCAACTCAACATAAGCGCTCATCGAACAAGCGCCTCTTCTTTCTCGGCCGTTTTTATGAGCGGTACTGCCTTGGCATCCGCTGATCCCGTCTTGTAGATCTCCCGCACAATCTCGTCCGTATTCGTCTCATGCAGGCTAAGATCACGAATTGCGGTTTGACCTACGACCAGCCCGATGATGTCGGATACGTTGCCGCCAGTGGCCACGAACGCGCTGGCCTCCAGCGCCGAGGCTTGCTCCCATTGGACAGGCAGGCCTGCCGTCATCGCCTGCAGCCGTGCGATCTGAACCTGCTCCGCGAATTGGAAGCGAATCTCGCGCCCCTTGCCCCAGGTCGATTTCAGATGATCTAGGCCGCCGTCATAGATGATGTTGCCGTCATCCAGCATAATAACTCGTGAGCAGAGCGCTTCAATATCCTGCAGATCGTGCGTGGTCAGCAGAATCGTTGTCCCATGCTCTCGGTTCAGTTGATGGAGAAATTCTCGAATCTCCGTCTTCACGACAATATCGAGACCAATCGTTGGCTCATCGAGAAACAGCACCTTCGGCTGATGCAGCAGAGATGCCACGAGCTCGCAGCGCATCCGCTGACCCAAGCTCAGCTTCCGCACGGGTCGATTCAACAGCTCCTGCAGCTGCATGCGCTCAACCAGCTCATCTAGTCTGCGCTTGAAGTCATTTTCCGGAACACGATATACTTTGCGCAGCAGTCGAAATGATTCAATCACGCCGATATCCCACCACAGTTGGCTGCGTTGTCCGAATACGACGCCGATATGCTTCACGAACGCCTCGCGCTCTTGGAACGGCACATATCCTTGAACCTGCAGCTTACCCGCTGTTGGAACGAGTATGCCTGTCAGCATCTTGATCGTTGTCGATTTGCCAGCGCCATTCTCGCCAATATAGCCGCATATCTCGCCTTCTGGAATCGTGAACGAGATATCTTTAACTGCCGTTACTTCGTTATATTCACGCTTGAACAGATCCTTCAGCGCGCCGCTCAGACCTTCACGATTGCGCTGTACGCGAAACGTCTTGCGCAGCTTGTCTACTTCTATAGCATTCATGATCTTGTTACTTCCCCTCTTCCTATCAGTCAAGTTCCATTGATGCGCTAATCATGCTGCATATCAGCTCATTATGGGAACAAATAAGATAGTATCACATTTTTTAACTAAATGACCTCCGTTTATCAACAACAGACCATAACTTATTTTGTCACATCTGCTTCATTTCTAAGTTTGTAGTCATGAATTGCTTCAACAAACGGTAAATTTTATAATATAGTGAGACAACTTGGATATTGCACGGACATGCTTAAGCATACTCAGGCACAAGTGAGTCGGAACGAAACACACCAAGACCACTCCCCTCTGCTCTCCGACTGCCGAAAGGACGGAAATCATAAATGAAATGGTTCATGTGGATGAGGAAAAAATGGAAGGTAATCGTGCTAACTCTCACACTTCTCGTCGTAGGCGGAGCAGGCGCCTATACTTGGTGGCTGTATGACAGTCTGAACAGCTTGAACAAAGGCGATAAATCGCCCGTGATCACCAAAGTGTATGAACGTGAAAATGTTTCTGCGACTGCACCTGCTGTACCTGAACCCCCCGAGCCGCCAAAATGGGAAGGTACGGAACGAGTCAACATCTTGCTGTTGGGTGCCGATGTACGCGGACTAAAGGCGAATGAGTCGCCGAGGACGGACACGATGATGATCGCCTCCATCGATCCGAAGACGAAGAAAGCGACACTGATGTCGATTCTTCGAGATACCTATCTAACGATTCCGGAGTACGGTAATGATCGCGCCAATGCGGCGTATTCTTATGGTGGACACAAGCTTGCAATGCAAACCCTTAGCAATTGGACTGGACTCGACATTCAATATTATGTTTACACTGACTTTCAAGGCTTTATCAAGCTGATCGACGCGCTCGGCGGCATTGAATTCGAAGTCGAGAAAGATATGCATTACACCTCGAAGGCGGACGGCAAGGAGTATGATATTAATCTGAAGAAAGGCCTTCAAAAGTTAAACGGTGAAAGCGCGCTTCAGTATGTTCGTTTTCGGTATGACGCGCTGTCAGACTACAGTCGGACGAAACGGCAACGAGACCTGCTGACCGCTGTCGCGCAAGAGATGAAATCGACATGGTCCATTATTCAGCTGCCGTATCTAATTAATCAAATATCTCCATATGTGGACACGAACCTCACAGTTGATGATATGATTAAGCTTGGCGCATTAGGTTTAGGCGTCAGCATGGGGGAGAACTTGCAGCTCCCGCCTTCCAATCTGCTGCAGGAAACTCGGGTTCATGACGCTGATGTTCTGAAGGTCAGCGATCTGGATGCGATGCAAGCCTATATTCGCGATGCGCTGGAAGCGAAGCAGGCGCCTGCCAGCATGGCAGACTCTGCTCCGACACCGTGATCTGATCACATTGTAAACAACATGAAGGAGATGGAATACCAATGACTATGCAACCACGGACACGTTCCGCTCAGCTCTATGAAGAAGCGCTGGAACATATCGTAGGAGGTGTGAACAGCCCCTCCCGTTCTTTTAAGGCAGTGGGCGGCGGAGCGCCAGTATTTATGGAGCGCGCGCAAGGAGCGCACTTCTGGGATGTGGACGGCAATACATATATTGATTACTTAGCTGCATATGGTCCGATCATTACGGGACATGCGCATCCTCATATTACGAAAGCAATCACACATGCTGCCGAGACAGGCACGTTGTACGGAACGCCGACTGAGCTCGAGATCAAGCTTGCTCGGATGCTCAAGGAAGCGATCCCTTCCTTGGACAAGGTTCGCTTCGTCAATTCCGGCACGGAAGCGGTCATGACGACGATTCGCGTAGCCCGCGCCTACACGAAGCGCAACAAGATCATTAAGTTCGCCGGCTGTTATCACGGCCACTCGGACCTGGTGCTCGTGGCCGCTGGCTCTGGCCCGTCCACGCTCGGCATTCCGGACAGCGCCGGCATTCCGACCAGCATCGCGAACGAGGTCATCACGGTTCCGTTCAATGACCTCGACAGCCTGAAGGAGGCGCTCGTGCGCTGGGGCGACGATGTCGCCGCTGTGATGGTGGAGCCGATCGTCGGCAACTTCGGCATGGTTATGCCGCATGAAGGCTACCTTGAAGGGCTGTGCCGTCTGGCACGCGAACATGGCGCCCTCGTCATCTATGACGAGGTCATCAGCGCCTTCCGCTTCCATTACGGCTCCAGCCAGACGTACCGCGCCTTCAAGGACCATGCCGCTATCGAGCCGGACTTGACCGCGCTCGGCAAGATCATCGGCGGCGGACTGCCGATCGGCGCTTACGGCGGCCGCAAGGAGGTCATGGAGCAGGTTGCGCCGCTCGGCCCTGCCTATCAGGCAGGTACGATGGCTGGCAACCCGGCCTCGATCGCAGCGGGCATCGCCTGCCTCGAGGTGCTGCAGGCTGAAGGCGCCTATGAGCGCATGGAAGAGCTGGCGATCCGCTTGACGGACGGCATCCAAGCGGGCGCTGACAAGTACAGCATCCCGCTGACGATCAACCGCATCCGCGGCTCGTTCTCCACTCATTTCTGCGACCATCCGCTCACCAACTATGAGGAAGCGCAGGATACGAGCAGCGAGCAGTTCGCGGCATTCTTCCGCCACATGCTGGACCAAGGAATCTGCCTAGCGCCATCGAAGTATGAGGCTTGGTTCCTGACGACCGAGCATACACTCGAAGATATCGACCGCACAATTGAAGCGGCGCATGAGAGCTTCCGCCGCATGGCGCAAGAAGCATAATTTTAAACGCCCGCCCTCCTATCCGCTAACATGAAGCGGCCGGAAGGCGGGCGTTTGTTCTTTCTGCGCGCAGTGGTTCCGGACACACGAGCCGCTATTTCCTGCAAACACCGCAATTTCGCCCTCCTTCCGGACCGTGGTTCCGTTATTTGCACCAAATCAGCAGCAATCTGCCCGTTTTGATGCAAATAACGGCTTCTGGGTCCGCCAAGCCCTAATAAAGGCCGCTTTTTTCATAAATAGCGGCCGCTGTGTCCACTTCAACTTCCGCCGCATGGCAAACGCTCGCCCCCCTATCCGCTAACACGAAGCGGCTGGTGGGCGGGCGTTTGTTCTTTCTGCGCGCAGCAGTTGCGGACACACGAGCCGTTATTTCGTGCAAACACTGCAATATCGCGCTCTATCCGGACCGTGGTTCCGTTATTTGCACCTAAACAGCAGCAAACAGCCCATTTTGAAGCAAATAACGGCTTCTGTGTCCGCTAAGCCCTAATAAAGGCCGCTTTTTTCATAAATAGCGGCTCCTGTGTCCACATAAGCGGATGGAATCACCCATCCGATTCAAACGCCAACAAACTTAGGGCATCCCCCTGATCCCATGGATCAAGTGAGATGCCCTTTACTTGTAACTCTACGCTCTACATTTACATTTGCTCCGCGATACGATCTAATCTAGCATGGTTTACCAACTCAGCATAATATCCGCCTTGACCCAGCAGCGTCTCATGTGAGCCTTCCTCGACGACTTTGCCCTCCTGCATCACGATGATTCGATCAGCATGCTGTATCGTTGACAGACGATGCGCAATCACGAGCGTCGTTCGCCCTTCCGATACGACATTCAGCGCCTGCTGGATCAACTGCTCGGTATGCGAGTCCAGATGAGCCGTGGCCTCATCGAGGATCAGAATCCGCGGCTGGAAGACCAGAATGCGCGCGAACGAGATTAACTGCCGCTCACCCGCTGACAACCCGCTGCCCCGCTCGGATAGACGCGTATCATACCCCTGCTTCAATCGCTTAATCATGCTGTGCGCGCCAACCGCTTTGCAGGCCCATATCACCTTTTCCGGTGATACATCTTCTTGGAACAAGCGCACGTTATCGATGATCGTCCCCGAATAGAGGAATGGATCCTGCTGTACAAGTCCGACGATATGGTGCAGCGTCTCCTGCGGCAGGCTGCGGATATCGACGCCGTCGATCTGCACGTTTCCGCGCTTCACATCATAGAATCGCGCCAGCAGGTTAACGAGCGAGCTCTTGCCCGCGCCCGTCGTGCCGACGATGCCGACGAATTCGCCGGGACGAATGTGCAGATCCAGATCAAACAGCACATCTCGATTATCAATGTATGCGAATCGAATGTGGTTAAAGTCTACGCGGCCCTGCACCTCCTCAGCGCTCAAGGCGGCGGCCGCTTCCGGCGCAGGATCCTGCACCTCAGGCTGGATGCGGAATATTCGCCAGAGGCGGTCCATCGATACCGTCGTCGACTGCAGCGTGTTCCACTGCTGGGTGATCTGGTTAATCGGTTGAAAGAATTGGCGAATATAATTGATGAAGGCATAGAGTACGCCGAATTCCAACGATTTGCCCAACACGGCGAAGCCGCCCATCCATACGATAAACGCCACTGAGACGTTGCCTAGAATATCAAATGAACGGTTAAACAGGATGCTCGTGCGCACCTCGCGCAGATTCTCCTTTAAGTAGCGTTTATTTTGCGTGATGAATCGATCGGTCTGATCCTGTTCTTGATGGAAGGCTTGAATCAGGCTCATGCCAGCCAAGTTCTCAGCTATAAACGCGATCAAGCGCGATAGCTCGCCGCGCGAACGCTGGTACGCGGATCGGAGCAGCTTGCGGAAGCCAATGGCGATGCCGAATATGATCGGGAACAGCAGCAGGCAGTATGCCGCCAGCTCGGCGTCCAACGAGAACATAAACGCCACGACGAGTATAAGCATCAACCCATCGCGCACGAGACTTAGCAGCACCTGCGTGAAGAATTGGTTGATCGTTTCCGTGTCGCTCGACACGTTTGTCACCAGACTGCCGCTCGACATGCGGTCGAAGAACGACATCGACTGCCGGGATATGTGGCGGAACAGATCCTTGCGAAGCTGTCCGACAATGCTCTGCCCGACCTTCTGAAGCAGGTTCGCCTGAATATAGGAGAAGATAAAGCTGAGCCCGGCAAGCAGCAGATACGCTCCGCCAATCAGCAGCAGCGTCTTAACGCCATGATCTCCAGTCAGTACATTATCATCAATCGCTATCTTAACTAAATAAGGCTGGAGCAGGTCTGCACTTATCGCGAAGAAGGTGCACACAAATACGAATGAGAAAGAACGGCGATGCGGCTTAGCGTATGAAAGCATGGTCCGAAACGCTTGCTTGCGATCTTCCTTGGATACTTCGTAAGCATTGGCTGATCTGGAATCTTTGGCTCCGCTGCCGCCAGCATGAATACCATCAGTCCTACCCGCACGATTGCCACCGTGATTGCCACCGTGATTGCCACCGTGATTACCCGATGTTGCCGACATTCTGCATCCCCTCCTCCTGTATCGCATAGAGCGATGCATAGTATCCGCTTTGCTGCAGCAGCTGCTCATGTGTGCCGCGCTCGATGATTTCGCCTTCTTCCAGCACGATAATTTCGTCTGCGTGGCGAACCGCGCTGATTCGATGCGCGATCACGATATTTGTCATCCCCTGCCTTGCTCGCTGCAGATTCGTTAAGATGTTCGTCTCCGTAACGACGTCCACTGCGCTCACACTGTCGTCCAGAATGAGCAGCGGGGACTCCTTAATTAGCCCGCGCGCAAGACTAGTGCGCTGGCGCTGGCCACCGGACAGCGTTAAGCCGCGTTCCCCCAGCTTCGTTGCATATTGCTCAGGAAATCCTTCGATGTTCTGATAGATCTCAGCCAGCTTCGCCGCAGACTTCACCGAATCCTCATCTACACTGCGATCGTAGAAGGCGATGTTATCGCGAATCGTGGTGCTGAACAGAAAGCCATCCTGCGGTACATACCCCACCTGAGTCCGCAGGCTCTCCAGCGTCAGATCGCGAATGTCATGCCCGCCGATCCACACCGTCTCTTCCGGCGGATCATATATGCGCAGCAGCAGCTTGACGAGTGTTGTCTTCCCGCTGCCAGTGCGTCCTACGATGCCAAGCGTACTCCCAGGCTCCACCCGAATATCAATATTCCGCAGTGAAGGTACATCCGTATCAGGATAGGTAAATGATAAGTTGCGTATCTCTAATGCGACCGGCGTACTCGGCATCGGCAATGGATGCTCGCTCTCCCGAATATCCGGCTCTTCCGCCAGCAATCGATTCAGACGATCAAGCGAGGCACGCGAGCGAAGAATCATATTGATCACGTTGCCAATCTGCTGCAGCGGGGTAATAATCATGCGCAGGTACAGCGTTAATGTAACGAAGTTGCCAAGTGTAAGCTGACCTTGAATCGCTTGCAAGCCGCCGTATGTTATGGCGATAACGAGCGACATCGCGCCCGCAAACGGAATCAGCGTCTGAAACATCGAGGTCATACGGACTAATCTCAATTGATTGTCGCGAATCTGATCAACTGTGGCTCCGAACCGTTCTTCTGCAGTATGTTCGACAGCGAATGTTTTCGTGACCTTAATACCGCCAAACTGCTCCTCTGCCGATTCCGTCATCGATGCCAGTGAATCCTGTACCGCTCGTGAACGAATTCGAATCCGAGGGCCAAAGTAGATCACGAAGAAAGGGATCAACAGCAGCGGAAGCGCGCATACAACCATCACATGCAGAGGAATGTCGCTTAACGACATCATGACCAGCACGGATACTAGCAGGAAAGAGGCGTTGGTCGTCTGGTTAATGCCATTTGCGATCGATTCACGCACCGAGGACACATCATTCATAAAATAGCTGAGGAGCTTGCCGACACCATTTTTCGAATAAAAATGTTCACTAAGACTCGTGAAGTGGCGAAACAGACGCTCACGAATGTTGAACTCAAACTTCCGTCCTAAACGATGGTTCACGTATTGCCCAATTCCGAACAGCACTCCGTATCCCACTCCGATTGCAAGCAACCACAAGCTGTAACGTACCACGCTCGCGCGAGTCAGCTCCTGCCGTTGCAGTTCATCCGTGAACTGTCCAAGCAGACTGGGATAGATCGCGTAAATCATGTTGGCCAATGCCATCGAACCGATTGCTGTGAGATACAAAGGCCAATGCTTCGTAATATGACGAACTAGCATAAAGTCGCATGCCTCCTCTCGGGACCAATATGATAACAATTAGATATTAGTACAAATGCCAATTAGGTTAAATTGATTTCCTCCTTTTCCTGATCTAACCATTTCAATGGGCACTATGAGTAGTTGTAATATTATAGCAAATCAATCGAGCTCATACAGTAACTTTTTAACATTATTTGCGTTATGTAAAGAGACAGAAGTAATTCAGGCATATTCCCATCGGTAGATAATATGAACTGGAGGATTTAGCAGATGAAGCCATTGCTCATACTCATAATCATCACAGGAATAATTATTACGGGGTGCAGTTCTTCTGATTCATCAGCCAAGACTCATGAAGTCACCGACGTGATAGATACCGCAATTATAAGAGGCGACTCCGAACAGTCGAAAGAAGCTATAGTAGTGCATAAGGAAATGGAAAGAACAACCGTCGACATGGAAACCATCTTAAACGTCGTTCATCTGACCGCTCCGCAGAAGCTGAAGAGCGACCATCTCAACGATCCTTTATCGATGTATGCCTGGTTCTTGGACGTTGAGGAGTGGATGAATTCGCTGCTGCGATATTTGGACGGCACCGTCATCGAGGAACGCGAGAAGCAGTTGTTTCTTGAAGCTGTGCAGGACTACTACAGTGTGAAGCATTCGGAAGAGATCTTTAGCCGCTATTATCGTTCTAATGAGGACGGCACGTATATGTATTTACCTCAAGATGCGTATGGCCATCTCCATTCAACGATGCGCGACTTACAAGTAGACATCCATAAGGGTGATGGAACCATTGAATATGAGATTCACGGCATATCCCCCGAAATGTTCTACAGCAATACGAATGACGGTAAGATTCAAGTGGAACTCTTTGACACTCCGATCTATGAGCGAATAACCCTTCTTACCGATCAGTTAGTCATCAATTCAGCGTCCAATATGAAGTAATGATATTGTCCATCTCACTCACGGACACACTATCCGTTAATTGAAGTAACAACCACAATAATGGCATGCCTGCGAACCGTAGAGCAGCTACTTACTATAAGCCACTTTACACCCAACAATAGATTGTCTGGAAATATACATTGAGCTCAGGAACGTCCAATTTCATTCGGGCAGCAATTTGTTCAAGAGCCCAAATGGCTTCAAGCTTCTAGGTAATGTACCTTTGCTGCATCTGCACCATACACATTGGATTTCTGATAGCGTTTTCAACTCACGGGCAGTACTGGAATGATGACGTCCTAATTCCTGAGCAATGTCGGATGACTCGCTCCGTACTCCCATCAGACTAAGTCAAGGAAATTGCAACTATTATATTACAAACAAGGTTTGCCACGATACTGGCTATAAGTTTTTAATAATCCTTTCATCATATCCACTTTTGCTTGCCAATTTAACAAACGGTACGCCTTATCGCAATCCAGGCAGCTGTGTATTATATCCCCATCTCTCGCTGACAAGTAATGTGCCCTAATCTCAGAAGTGTGTATCTGTTTAAGCATCGTGACCAGTTCATTGATCGAAATGCTGTTGCCTGTGCTAACATGAATGGTTTCTCCATGACCGAGCTTGATCGCGGCGATATTTGCCTGTACGACATCTTTTACAAACACGAAATCACGCGTTTGACTACCGTCACCATAAATATTTATGGGCAGACCATGTTTGATTTTTTCAATAAAGACCGCTATGACTCCACCTTCTCCTTTTGGCGTTTGTCTTGGGCCGTATACATTGCTATAACGAAGAATAGTGAAAGGAAGTCCTCGTTGAATGCAGGCAAATTGAAGATAAATTTCAGCCGTCCTTTTGGACAAACCGTAGTATGAAATAGGGTTCGCAGGGTCTTCTTCAAAGATCCGCTCCTTTTGCAGGTTTCCGTAAACGCCGCTTGTGGAGGAAAATATCAGTTTTTTTACGGAAGCTTGTTGGCAAGCCTCCAGCACATTTACGGTTCCGATAATATTGACATCCGCATCGTATCGGGGGTCGTCCATCGATTGTTGTACATCCGCTTGTGCGGCAAGGTGGAATACGTAATCTGGTTCTTCTCTGACAATGATATCTATTATCCTATCGCTACGAATATCTTCTTCATAAAGCACAGCTTCCGGATGAAGATAGCTTACTCCCCTGCTTTGCAAATTATCAATCACGAACACGCGATATCCGTCTGCCACAAGCTGTTCTACAAGATGGGACCCGATAAATCCTGCTCCGCCCGTTACAAGAGCTTTCATATTTTTGCTCCTTTTTTAAAATTAATTAGGACATCCATCGTTGCAAGATCTGGTATGCAATACCCTTCAGGTACATTGGTTGCGATCGGTTCCCAAACCTTGCTATCCACTATAATCTCGCGTGCGGCTATTTTGGATGAGAACAAATGGCTATAATGCTGTGCAGTCATGGGCTTCATGATCTGAACCGAGTTGGGATCTGGGATCATGTAACCCTCCGGCAGCACAGTCTTGATATGCTCCCATACTGAACCGTCAACGAATACTCCTCGCACTGGCAAAGTATTAGAAAATAAACTACTGTAATAATCGCCTGTCATTAGAAGCAGAACGTCAAGTAATGCCGGATCAGGCAAGGAAAAGTCCGCAGGCAGCCTTGAAACGGTGGTGTTCCAGACTCTACTGTCTACCAAAACATCCATGTAGGGCGACGGCGATAGAAACATGGAGTTATACATTTGCATCAGCCTCATAGGATTTCTTTCTCTTCACAATAGATTCATACCGCTGCTTCACTATAACCCAACATGGCATCGAGATTAATTTCCAATACTGACTTCGTATCCAGCGTTTCATGGAAGCCGACAGTCTTTTCATTCACACCATCCCTGTCTTCTTTTTTCGATTGCTTTTTTATAAACCCTGAGCATGTTATCCGTCATTGCATCCATGGACCAATGCTTCATTCCCCAGTTCTGCGCTTTTTTGCCCAACTTCATGCGGTATCTTTCATTTTCAAGCAATTTGTCCAATTTACGGGTTAATGCATCAATATCTCCTACCGGACAAAGAACACCTGTTACGTCGTGCTCAACCATCTCCGGTAAGCCCGCCACATTGCTCACAACACACGCCTTCCCTGCGATTTGGGCCTCAATTAAAGACACGGACTGATTTTCAGTGAGACTTGGCAGTACAAATATATCGGCCAAACGCAGCAAAGCTGGGACATCATCCCTCTTTCCCAAGAACTGAACCCGTTTCTCCAAACTTAACGTTTTTCTTTGCTTCAACAGCTCCTCCTTTTTCTCCCCTTCGCCCACAATCCAACAAACCCAATCTTTGCGCTTCTCTTTTAATTTGCCAAGGGCGGACAAAAGGTGATGGATGCCTTTAAGTTCTACCAGCCGACCTGTAAAAATAATGACTTTTTTATCGGAAGGGCGCTGGACGTCTGTCTTCACCATTATTTGTTTAGAAAAATTGTCAACATCAAAACCATAAGGAAACACTTGTAGCTGCTCGTGAGGTACATTAAATTCAGAGGTCAAAATTCCCTTCAACCATTGATTGGCCACATGAGTCATTTCGGTTGAGGTAGCACCTATATGTTCGATCGCATCATAGTAGGAATGGGCTACAAAATCGGTCGGGTGCTTTATGCTCCGAATTTCTTGAGCGACACAGCCATGCAAAGTGGCTACAAGCGCAGTGTTCCGCTGGCGAATCCTGGCCATCGCCGTGGTGGAAATGACATCCTGCGTATGAATGATATCATAGCCACTTACATTGAAATACGCAGAAGCAAGCTCAAACATATATCTCTGGAATTCTGCGTAATGGACGAGCGGGTTCGCATGCAGTACAGGATACGAGGCTAAATCCAGCTTGGCTTTCAGCAGCGGAAGCAGCTTGTCTTTGGAAATCCTTCGGTCTGGATTGATCATATGAATAAATGAGTTTGTACTATCGTTCCCATTACCGAGAAGATCAACTTCATGCCCCAACGCTTGCATCCTATTTCTAAGCTGAAGCATAAAAGGCCATACCCCACCTACGTGTGGGACGGGCCAGTAAGTGGCAAGCAAGATTTTCATTGTGTGTTTCTCTTCCTTTCTAAATAAAAATTATTACCTCGTTAATATATTAATCACGCAATGGACATGTTCGGGCGAAGACATTAATTAACAAACACAATCATTTTGTGAAAATCCGAATCAAATAGAAATTAGCAATAATAGAAAGAAGGAGTAGTATGTTACGTTCCGATCAAGTAAGAAACTAGCGGAAAGAATGACCGATTTTTTAACAAAGGAGGTATCGCAGCTATGAGACTTGCGGACTTAAAAGGGGATTACGACGGCATTTTCAGCCTTGGAGATCTTTGTCTGGCTTCGATTCAGCTACAGAAAAATAACTTAAGGCCTTATAGCGGAGTATTAGATTGGATGGGTTCACCGCAGCTTTCGGATGTAAACCGTTTGCTGATGAATCGTTTTGAAGGATTTATGGAGCTTCAGAATTTGAGGGTGGTGGGTGATGCTACTGAGGAAATGCTGCTTGTATCGGATGATGTGTATCATATACTCTCCAACCACGATTTTTCCAAAAAGCAAAATACCTATACCCACTTAGAGACTTATCCCGAAGTCAAACAAAAGTTTGAACGGCGTATCGATCGTTTTTTAGAAAAGGCGAACAGCTGTAAACGTATTCTGTTTGTGAGAACGGAAGGGAACTTCCAAGATGCGTATGATCTACAGATGGTGTTAAGCGGGCTTGTACAACACGATTTTGCCATTCTTTTGGTCAACCACGCCCCCGTTGGAGAAATTTATGAGCTAAATTGGCCGCTTGATAAAGTATGTGCCATACAGCTTCCTAATCAAGAGAAATGGGAAGGCAATAATCATTTGTGGAAGATACTGCTTGACGGAATTCGACATATATAAATGGACGGAGGGGTTCCATGTTTTCGCAATCCAATATTTTGGTAACCGGAGGAACTGGCTCATTAGGGTATGAGCTTGTTCGG
This sequence comes from Paenibacillus sp. EB106-04-04-XG159, assembly GCF_058791835.1. Classification (NCBI taxonomy): domain Bacteria; kingdom Bacillati; phylum Bacillota; class Bacilli; order Caryophanales; family Paenibacillaceae; genus Paenibacillus; species Paenibacillus sp. EB106-04-04-XG159. The sequence continues at coordinate 68,095 of NZ_JBYTDY010000005.1, forward strand.
CAGTTGTTATCATTTAATCCGAATAAAATCATCGTGTACACAAGGAACGAATCGGCACAGGTTGCTATGAAAAGTGATTTTGATGATGCCAGACTGAGCTTTTGCATCGGAGACATACGGGACGAGAAGGCACTTACTGAAGCGTTAAAAGGTACCGATTACGTCTTTCATTTGGCAGCGCTAAAGCATGTTCCGGTGTGCGAGGAACAACCAATAGAAGCATTAAAAACTAATGTGCTCGGTACACAGAACGTCATTCAAGCAGCTTTGCAAACTGGCGTAAAAAAAGTCATTAATATGTCGACAGATAAGGCGGCGGATCCGAGCAATTTTTACGGTTTGACCAAAGCAATCGGGGAAAAACTTATGATTTTATCCAACCATGGCAATATAAAAACGAAGTTTATTTGTGTTAGAGGTGGCAACATATTGGGAACAACCGGCAGTGTCCTTAAGGTATTTTTGAAGCAGATTGCGGAAAAGAACCAAGTTGGAGTTACGGATAATCGGATGACTCGCTTTTTCATGACTCAAGTCGAGGTTACAGAACTTCTAATAAAAGCCGCCTTGACAGGCCAAGGAGGCGAAATTTTTGTCATGTCTATGCCTGCCTGCAAAATAGTTGATCTCGCTGAAGTGTTGATCGAAGCCTACAGCAAGAACAAGGTTGAGATTGTCGAGAGCGGCATTCGACCCGGTGAAAAAATCCATGAAATTCTTATTTCTGAATACGAAAGCGGAAACGCTGTCCGGTACGACAAGGATTACATGATCATTATTCCCAATAACTACAACGAAGAAGTAAGGCGTTATTATTCCTTGTTCCCTCCTGTGCAGAAGAAAACGTATCATTCATATGAGAATCTTATGAGTAAAGAAGATATTAAGCAAATGCTTCGTCGCGGTGGGTTTGTTGCTTGAGAAGGATGTGTCAAGAAAGGGAACGGTCAGAACTGAGGAGTAACGGGAAGCGAGTTCCCGATTACTCCATGATTCTTTGTATTTATTCTATGAACACAGCAACTATAGAGTTTCGGCGTTTCCTGCTTCGATCTTTACCAAAGGTAAGTCTGGAGTTCAGGGGATTTCTCTTGCATAACCTGCTTAAGAAAGCATCTACAAACCAAAATAAAAGAATGACGGTTCAGGAATAGCCTCCTACACCGCCATTTATTCATGCTTCACTATTTATCATCTTAAAGCACGCCATGCCTATAGCTTCTTAATCTCTTCCTTCAGAAGCTCAGACTGTGTACCGAATACGATCTGTACGTTGCCTTTGCCAAGCCTCATAACACCTGCGGCGCCGAGAGCTTTCAATCCGGCCTCGTTCACCTTCGACTCGTCATTCAACGTGAGACGCAGGCGGGTGATACAAGCCTCATTGTTGATGATGTTATCTTTACCGCCAATCATCTCCAACACTTTGACGGCTTTCTCATGCAGTGAACTGCTCGTAGAATCACTTCCTTCTTCACCAGCAACTGCTTCATCCTCATCGTCCTCGCGACCAGGGGTCTTCAGATCCATCTTCACGATCAGGAAGCGGAACAAGAAGTAATACACGATGAAGTACACGATCCCGATTGGAATGATCAGCAGCGGTTTCGTCGCATCCGGATAACTGAGCGCGTAGTCGATAAAGCCGGCAGAGAATCCGAAACCGATCTTAATACCGAGAAGCGCTGTAATTACACCGGACAAGCCTGATAAAATGGCATGCACAACATACAGCATAGGCGCTGCAAACATAAATGCAAACTCAATAGGTTCCGTAATACCCGTTAAGAACGAGGCAATTGCGGTACCGATAAACAGCGATGCAACGACTTTTCGCTTCGAAGGCTTGGCTGTATGTATAAACGCTAATGCCGCACCCGGCAAAGCGAACATCATAATCGGGAAGAATCCCGTCATGAACAGACCTGCTGTCGGGTCACCGTGGAAGAAGCGTTGAATATCGCCATGCCACACTTGACCAGCAGCATCTGTAAACGATCCAATCTGAAACCATGCAATCGCATTGATAACGTGATGGAGGCCAAATGGAATCAGCAATCGGTTAGCGGTCATAAAGATTCCCGAGCCGATCGCACCCAGACTGGTTATCCAGTTGCCAAAAGTATCGAGGCCTGTTTGAACAGGTCCCCAAACCATCGCGAATGGAATCGCAATGATGATCATCGCTAACGATGTGACAATCGGAACGAAACGCTTGCCACCGAAGAATCCCAGCCAGTCTGGGACCTTGATGTCATGATATTTATTATAGAAATAAGCTCCGACACCACCCGCCAGTATACCGCCGAGAACACCCATATCCAGCTTTATGTCGTCTGGAATAAAGGTGAATGCTTTCGGCGCGTTCGCCAGTACCTCAAGCAGGATACGATGGGCAATAACTGCAGCCAATACTGCAACGGCATCTGTCGCAAAGCCAATTGCAACACCAATTGCAAAGATTAAGGCCAGGTTATTGAATACGGCATTACCGCCTGCCGCTAAGAACGGAGCGACGTACTGGTTTAAGAATCCACCAACTGTGTCACCGAGGTGAAAATCGTTAATATAGTCGATGGCTCCAAAACGGTTTAAAATGGAGGCCGCTGGAAGCGTCGCTACTGGAAGCATTAATGCTCGACCAATTTTTTGTAAGAAGGCTAGCATGACATATTCCTCCTTTGTGTAAGTAAGTTAAGTATGGATAAACTGTGAAAGAATTATTCTATAGCCAGTTATCACCATTACTTTTGGAGGAATGTTTGGTTCATATCATGCAAGCGCTCATGCCTAGTCGAGCTAATAATATCCTTGTCTATTTATACTTCTTTATTAAATAACCGATACAAGTGCATTGAGATATAGGCAATCTCATCCTCAGTGACGTCGGCTTGGAGTGATTGTGACATCAACTCTGCGCATTCGCGGGCGATAGAATATTCTTGGGGCGCCATGTCTTTGAGCTTATCGCGGAATGGATTTCGAGCGTGCTCACCATTTCGAATGCGTTCTATAGCAAACCTTAAGTGAGTAATCAACCTCAAGTAATCTACACTATCCTTCGGAATCACATTGCCCAGATGCCCCTCGATTAAATCAACTAATTCTCGCAGCAAGTGATTATGCTGCACTACATTTCCAACCGATACATGAGAAACAGCAGATTGGATGTGTATGGTCAGGAATCCGATCTCCTCTACTGGCACCTCAATACCGAATGAATCCCCAATCATCTGTGCAGCTTGCGCAGCCAGCTCGTATTCTTTCGGATTAAGCGCTTTCAGTTCCCATAGAAATGGATTCTCGATCGCAATATCGTTTCGCAAACGGTACAGCGCAAATTCGATATGGCTTGGAAGCGCAAGGTGAATATGTTCATTAATATCACCTGTCAGCTGCTCCGTTACGAGCGATATGATACGCTCCGATACGGTGATGACTTCGGGATCGATCTGCTTCAACAAAGCTTGATATTGAGATAGATGCTGTTCGCTTTCCAAAGTGAATTTCTTCTCGATCCGTGGATCTTCATATGCAAGCTTATCTCCTGGCTTAGCTCCGAATCCGATTCCTTTTCCCAAGAGAATCGTCTCTTTACTTGTCAATAAATCGTTCGCCAATACGACATTATTGCTTAATGCTCGTACAACTACCAATCGGCGTTCAGTTGACAATATAAAGCCCCTTTCTACGATATCAGACTTAAATGGAAGGCGTATCCTCCACGCAAGAAACGCCTTCCATCTTGTTTCAGATCTATATTCCTAATGAGCTATATCGACAATTCAGCTACAGCTGGAACACGATCATATACGAGAACCTTAATCTCATCTTCACTCTCGAGCTTCAACGCTTCCTCCATCAACTGCTTCATCTCATCACGGTTCAAACGGCTCATCAGAACACGTGCCGGAAGCACAGAGCTTGCGCTCATGCTGAACTCATCCAACCCCATGCCGAGCAGCAGAGGGATCGCAGTCAAGTTGCCTGCCATCTCGCCGCACATGCCTGCCCACTTGCCTTCCTTATGAGCGGCATCGACTACCATGCGAATCAAGCGGAGAACCGCTGGGTTGAATGGTTGAGTCAAGTAGGACACCTTCTCATTCATGCGGTCAGCAGCCATCGTATACTGCACGAGGTCATTGGTACCGATGGAGAAGAAGTCCGCTTCTTTCGCCAATTGATCAGCTATGATCGCAGCAGCAGGCACTTCGACCATAATACCGACTTCCATGTCTTTATTATAAGCAATGCCTTCTGCGTCCAATTGAGCTTGCGTTTCCTTCAGAATCGCATTAGCTGCACGCAGTTCGCCTAACGTCGAGATCATCGGATACATCAGCTTAATGTTCCCATGAGCACTAGCACGCAGGATGGCGCGAAGCTGCGTCTTAAACAGCTCTTGGCGGTCTAAGCAGAGACGGATGGCGCGATATCCAAGGAACGGATTCATCTCGTTAGGCAGCTCCAGATACGGCAGCTCTTTATCACCGCCGATATCCAATGTGCGGATCACGACCGGCTTGTCTGCGCCCAACGTTTCAACTACCGCTGTGTAGGAGTTGTATTGCTCCTCTTCACTTGGGAAGTTATCGCGACCCATGTACAGGAACTCCGTACGGAACAAGCCTACGCCTTCTGCGCCGTTGTTGCGCGCGCCAAGCGCATCTTCAGGATTGCCGATGTTAGCGACAAGCTCCACCTCGTGACCGTCTGCAGTAACAGTCGGCTTATCCTTATATTGCTTCATCTCTTCACGGCGCTTCTCAAACTTCATTTTCTTCTGTTCATACACCGCGATTGTAGCTTCATCCGGATTGACCAGAATCAAGCCCTTCGAGCCGTCAAGAACGATCATATCGCCTTCTTTGACGCTCTCAGTCCCGACTTTAAGGCCGACAACTGCAGGTATCTCCATGGAACGAGCCATAATAGCCGAGTGAGATGTTCGACCGCCGATGTTCGTTGCGAAGCCTGCTACCTTGCTGCGGTCCAGCTGAGCTGTATCCGAAGGCGTCAGATCGTGCGCGAACAGAACTACAGGCTGCTCGAAATCATTAAGCGACGTCGCCTTCCTGCCGGAAAGTGCGCCCAGTACACGCTTCGTCACGTCACGGAAGTCTGCCGCGCGTTCACGCATATACTCGCTGTCCATACTGCTGAAGATGTCGATCAATTGTTGTGACACTTCTGACAATGCGAACTCCGCATTGATCGATTCCGTACGAATCTTCTCGATGGCTTGCCCGATAAACTCTTCATCCTGGAGCACCAAAATGTGGGTAGCAAAGATCTCGGCATGATGTTCCCCCAACTTAGCGGCGGTATCATCCTTAATCTTCTCTAGCTCCATCATCGCTTGCTCTACAGCATCTTGCAGACGATTTACTTCCGCATCAACTGCATCGGCTTCTATCGTTTGACGCTCCACTTCAGTTGCATGCTCCTGCATAATAAATGCTGGACCAATGGCGTATCCGGACGCTGCTGCTATCCCTTTAAGTTGCATATCGGTTCCTCCACTCTTTCTAATCACCAAGTAATGACAATGTTTTATTAGTCGAGTATGGATTCAAGTACTGCGCCCACTGCTTCAATGGCTTCAGACGCTTGATCGCCTTCAGCGATGACATTTACTGTATCTCCCGATTTCATTCCAAGTGTAAGCACGCCTGTGATGCTCTTCGCGCTTACTTTGCGTCCGTTGAATTCCAAAGAGATTTGAGTCGTTTTAAATTCGTTCGCGCTCTTCATGATCGCCCCGGCTGGACGCGCATGAATACCTTGAGGGTTTTTAATTGTGAATTGTTTTTCCATAATAGCTAGCTCCTTCATATGTTTGTGAATATTTAAATTCGTGAGGACTTCATTATTTCATGATAACTTCCATTAATTCGCCAGAACCCGCTGTGATGGAGCCTTCATGGACTTTCATGCTGGCAACAGCATCGCCATTAGCTACAACAATCGGTGTAATGACAGGCAGGCCTTCAGCCTTGATCATGTCCATATCGAACTCAATCAGCTTGTCGCCTTTCTTGAACTTGTCGCCAGATTTCACATAAGTCTTGAACGGCTTGCCTTGCAACGAAACGGTATTAACCCCGATATGAACAAGCAGCTCTAATCCTGAATCATGACCTAGCACCAAGGAATGACGCGAATCAATGAGATGCACAACATGTCCGTCAAATGGAGCAATAAGCAAGCCTTGATCAGGCTCAACCGCAATACCGTCGCCAATAATCTTCTGTGAAAACGCAGCATCCGGAACCTGCTCAAGCGGCACTACTTTACCCGTCATAGGAGCTGTAATCGAAACTGTTTTCTTTTTCTTACCGAAACCAAACATTAATTATTCCTCCTTATTCATTCTAGTGTCCATAATCTCATTCACGAATGCTAAGCGCCTGTCCGCTAGTTAAGCGGTTTATGTTATTACAGGGAAATGTACAATCAAAAAAGGCATGCGCTAAAGCATGCAGTCCACCCTGTGAACAGCCGCTTAGCTCATGCCTAGTCGCACTAGTAACACGCTATTATGCAATGTAATATTCTTGACTAAATATTATCATGCGATGTTAGCGGATGCAAGCGAGTGCAAAGGTTGTGTATAATTTGCCATTTACCTATAAAACCTTACTCTACATCGATTAAGCATGTACTCATAACATGCTCTGTGCACTCCTAAATCATACAAGCATGGTGAGGAAATCATAATCGACAATCATACAGTAGTCATAAGAAAAACCGTCAGAGATACTTCAATCCCTAACGGTTTCTCTGACGGTTCTTTATGTGCTCACATTAACATATTCAGCTTCTTGAAGCATGTACATCTGCGATCGCAATGTCCACGCCAAGCTCACCCGCCAGCTCCTCCGCTTCCTTCGGAAGTCTTCGATCGGTTATAACGCCTGTTAGGGCACGAATCGGAGCTACGGAGAATAGCGATGCCTTGCCAACCTTCGTGTGATCAAACACCGCATATGTGGATTCCGCTCGTTCCATCAGCATTCGCGCTGTTTCCGCCTCCAGCTCCGAGTATGTCGTAATCCCTTTTGTAGTCGAGAAACCATCTATCCCCATGAACACCTTCTCGATGTTGAGATACTGAATGATCTTCTCCGCTAACGGCCCTGACAGCTCATACGTATTGTTGCGCATAACGCCTCCGATGACGACGACTTGTACACCCTCGCTGTCTGCAAGCTCCATCGCAATGTTGACCGCATTCGTAACGACGGTAATTCCTTGCCTCTGCTTCAGCTCCTTGGCGATCAGATAAGTCGTCGTTCCTCCGGTTAAGCAGACGCTGTCGCCTTCTTCAACCAGGGATGCGGCTCGTTTCGCAATCGCTTCCTTCTCCAACCACAGCAGCTGCTTCTTTTCTTGAAAAGTGATTTCACGCACACCGCTGCTGCCTTCGAAGATAGCGCCCCCGATCGTGCGTATAAGCTCGCCTCGCTTCTCTAATATATCCAGATCGCGCCGTGCTGTTGCTTCGGAACAATCAAAGTTGTCCAGCATCTCAGGGATCGTTATGCGTCCATGCTGCTTCATCCACTGCATGATCTGCTTCCGGCGCACATCGCCCTTAGACAAATTCTCGCTCATCAACTGCTAAGCGCCTCCTCTACGAGAGCAGTCCTTCTGGACCGCCGCATTCCATACTTACCTTTTATATTGTACGGTTTCTACTGCATTCGTCAAACGAAAACCATGCGAAAAGTTCCCGTATTTATGTTTGACATGATTAATCTTCCTATCATATACTCAAGATAATGAAATTATAAATCATAATTTTGATCGTTTCAATCATAACCTAGGAGGGAGCTGCAATTATGGGTCATCTCATTACTTCCACATCTATGCTGCAAGCCGCAAGAGAGGGACGCTTTGCGATTACTGCCTTCAACGTACATACATTGGAAATGCTGCAAGCTGTCGTTGAAGCTGCTGAAGAATGCAAATCGCCGCTCATTCTACAAACGACGGTAGGTACCGTCAAACATCTTGGACCTGAATACATTGTCGCGGCTGCTCAGACTGCTGCACGTCAATCATCGGTACCGATCGCGCTGCACCTGGATCATTGCACTGATTATGAGCTTATCGTCAAGTGTATTCGCGCTGGATACACCTCCGTCATGATCGATGCTTCGATGCATCCATTTGAAGAAAATGTAAGCCGTACACAAGAGGTTGTTAAAGTGGCTAAAGCTGCTGGAGTCAATATCGAGGCAGAGCTTGGCAAGGTCGGCGGCGTTGAGGACGATATCGTCGTAGAAGATGCGGATGCTCGTCTTGCCGTGCCTGAAGAATGCCTGCGCTTCGTAGAACTGACTGGCGTTCCAACACTGGCGCCTGCAATCGGTACTGCACACGGCATCTATAAGGGAGAGCCTAGAATCGCATTCGATCGTTTAGAAGAGATCGCGAAGCTCGTTAAGGCTCCGCTCGTGCTGCACGGCGGTTCCGGCATTCCAGAAGAGCAGGTAAAACGCTGCGTGCAGAATGGCATGGCGAAGTTTAACGTCGCTACTGAGCTGCGGATCGCCTTCTCAGACGCGATTAAGCAGGTGTTCCAGCTGAATCCCGATGAGAACGACCCTCGCAAGTATATGGTGCCTGCGAAGCAAGCCGTTAAGGACCTGGCGATGACGAAGATTTACATGGCTGGCTGCGATGGCAAGGCCGATGTGGTACGATAAGCATTGTTCTTCTGAATGATGCGATCGGAGGTTTATCATAATGATTGTTACGGTTACGATGAATGCGGCAATCGATAAGACTTATATGGCGCCTGGCTTTCAACCGGGCAGTCTGCACCGCATACAAGAGATGTATTCGTACGCTGGCGGCAAAGGGATTAATGTCGCTCGCGTAGTTCGAACGTTGAACGAAGATGTGATTGCCACCGGCGTCGTGGCGGGCAATTACGGCCGTTACATCGAAGCAGAGCTGGATCGCGAAGGGATCCGACACGACTTCGTGCATGTAGATGGCGAATCACGGCTCTGCTTGAACATTATTGATCCGCTTCAGTCGCAGCAGACTGAGCTGCTCGAAGCCGGACCTGTCTTGAACGAAGCGGCTCTCGCTGAGGTGCTGCGGAAGATTGCAGCGCTGGCGGCAGAAGCCAGCCATGTCGTGATGTCCGGCAGCCTGCCGAAGGGCTGTCCCGTCTCGTTCTATGCCGAGCTGACATCAGCTATACGCGCTGCGGGGGCTGTGCCCGTGCTGGATACAAGCGGGGACGCCCTAATTCAGGGCGTGTCTGCTCGCCCGCACCTCATCAAGCCGAACGAGCACGAGGTGCTGAAGCTGACGGGAGGCACTGCCCTCGACGAGGCCGCTGTTAAGGTCGCGATCATCAGCTTGATGAACGACGGCGTGGAGAACGTCGTTGTATCGCTCGGCGGCGATGGCGCCATTGCCGGTATGGGCGGCCGCCTATACCGTGTTGCGATTCCATCGATCGAGGTGCTGAACACGGTCGGCTGCGGCGACTCCATGCTTGCTGGCATCGTCGTGGCCGCGAAACGCGGCATGTGCGTGGCGGATCAACTTCGCTTAGGCGCGGCCTGCGGTACCGCGAACGCGCTCATGCCTGCGGCAGGCAGCGTAAGGCCGGAAGATCTAGAAGCGATTATGCCGCAGGTTGTCGTTACTGAGATCGATTAATCGAATAGGGATGTATCATAACAGACAAAGAGGCGGTTCCATAAGTAGAATGATCTACTCATGGAACCGCCTCTTTCTGTTGTCCAGATGATCTAGCCGGACTGTTCATCCGAGAACTTATCCAGCATCGAGATCGTATCGATCAGATGATTGTTGAACAGCTGGCGTGCAATTTGCAACAGATCCATAATCATCGGATCACGAAGCTCGTAAAGCACACGATTGCCTTCCTTCGTACCGGTGACGATATTTTTGGCGCGAAGTACACTTAGCTGCTGAGAAACTGCTGAACCTTCTGTTCCAACAAGGGTTTGCAGCTCATTCACATTTTTCGGACCTTCTGCTAGCAGCTCTAGTATTCGGATCCGTAAAGGATGAGACAGCGCCTTAAAGAATTCAGCTTTGAATTGTTGTAATTCCAAGTTCATGTCATCCCTCCCGAAGTAGTAGTTGTAATAGTATGTTCAAATGGTTTCCACAGCGTCTAATGGTGAACATTCCTGAAACGCATAATTACGGCATTCAGCGCAGCGATTAGGGTCGACAAGCGTTGTGGCATAACTCACTGCCTCGAAGGTACGAACAAAGAATTGAGCTGCGCCAATATCATCATATACGCCCACACGTTCCAGCACGGCACGCGGTTGAGCTTGAATTCCAGATATGAGCACCTGGGCTCCTTGATGCTTTAAGCGCTTGACCGCTTTTCTAAGCATAGATGCGCCTGTCACGTCCATATATGGAACGGAAGCCATTCTTATAATAACGACCTTTGCTTGGCGCTCCACTGCTTTGTCCATCATACCATTAAATACCCGTGCAGCTCCAAAGAATAACGGGCCATTTACCGTATAGATCGTAATTTGATCACAATCGTGCCGATCTGTCACCATCGTGGAGCTCATCTTAAGATCGGAATCCTTAAGGTCAGGAAGCACTTGCGTGACTTGTACCGTTTCACTTGAACGCTTGACGAACAAGAGAACCGCAATCAGAAGTCCTACTTCTACGGCAATCGTCAGATTCGTAAACACAGTAAGCAAGAATGTAACTACTATTATAATCGAATCGCCCGTACGAGTCGCAAGGATATGGGCAAATTGTTTACGCTCACTCATATTCCACGCTACGAGCATAAGTACAGGGGCCATAGCGGCCAAAGGAATAGCTGATGCATACGGTGCGAACAAGAGCAGCACCAACAGTACGACGACACCGTGAATAATACCCGACAGCTTAGAGACTGCTCCGCTCCTAATGTTAGTTGCTGTTCTGGCGATCGCCCCTGTCGCTGGGATGCCTCCAAATAGCGGCGTTACAATATTCGCAATGCCCTGCGCGCGCAGTTCACGGTTGCTGTCATGTCTGTCCCCCGTCATTCCATCTGCAACTACAGCGGTGAGAAGGGATTCAATACTGCCGAGCATCGCGATAACGAATGCCGGCTGCAGCATGTTCAACCAGTTCTCGAGATCAAACTCTGGCAAATGGAAGCTTGGAAGCGCTCTTGGAATCTCTCCATATGCTGAGCCGATCGTCGGCAATTGTCCCGGAAACAGCACGGCTGCTAAGATACTAGAACCGACCAAACCAACCAATGAGCCTGGCACTTTAGGCAGGTATCGCTGTACAAGCAATATTAACACGAAGCAAATAAGCGCCGTTAGGAGACTGTACCCATTCCATTCAGACAGATGGGTGACAAACTCTTGCATATTGGGGATAAAATACTCATGCTTCTTCAAATCCGTTAATCCGAACAAATTCCCCAGTTGTCCTGTAAATATAGTAACCGCGATCCCCGTGGTAAATCCAATCGTAACGGATTGCGGAATATATTGAACGAGTGAGCCCATCTTGAACACACCCATTAGGAACAGCATAATACCCGCTAATATGCCTGCAATCAACAGATTCTCATAGCCATAGGTCACAACGATACCGAGCAGCACAGGAATAAATGCGCCCGTAGGACCGCCAATCTGAAACCTCGAACCGCCCAGCATTGAAATGATAATACCCGCAATAATCGTTGTGTAAATACCGTATTCCGGCTTCACACCTGAAGCAATAGCAAAGCCCATTCCAAGCGGGATCGCGATTACCCCAACCACTAATCCTGCCAGCATATCTTTGCGTAATGACTGAAGCGAGTATCCCGCTAAGCGGTTCGATATCGTTCTCTTCACGAAAATCCTTCTTCCCTTTTAAGTTATAATAATTATATATTCAAATATTTGAATATTATAACTTATAACTCATTTAAGGGACAATGTCTATAGAAGATTTCTCATCCTATCAAATTTAAAATGTACAACAAAAAGCCATCCCCAGTAGGTTGAGGATGACTTCGTTGCACTGCTAATTCGTTTATTTACTCATACGGTATGGTTATAGCGCGCATTGTTCGATTTCAAAGCCGAGGTCTTCGATCATCTTATAATCGGCAGTCGCCTCTTGACCTTCTGTCGTCAGATAATCCCCCACGAACACCGAATTAGCCGCATACAGCGCCATCACCTGCATGGAACGTAGATTGACCTCTCGACCGCCCGAGGCACGAATCTCCTTAGTAGGATTAACGAAGCGGAATAGCGCCAACGCCTTCAAGCAATACCGTGGATTTAGAGCAGACAGCCCTTCCAGCGCGGTGCCGGGAATCGCATTAAGGAAGTTGACTGGAATCGAATCTGCATCCAGTGCTTTAAGCTCAAAGGCGACGTCAACTAGCTGCTCGTCGGTCTCCCCCATGCCGATAATGACTCCAGAGCATGGAGACATGCCTGCAGACTTAGATGTATTTACGGTATGTACGCGATCTTCAAATGTATGAGTAGAGGTGATGTGGGAGTAATGGTCCGCACTCGTGTTCAGATTATGATTGTAGCGATCAACACCCGCTTCTTTCAATCGCTCGGCTTGCTCTTGCGATAAGATCCCCAGGCAAGCGCAGATCTTGAGCGGCATGGTCCCTTTAATCTCTTCGACCGCCGACACGACCTGCTCCAGCTCGCGAGGAGTCGGACCTCGTCCGCTGGCCACGATGCAATAGGTGCCTGCTTGCATCTCCATTGCTTTGCGCGCTCCACTTACGAGCACATCCTTCTCCAGCAACGAGTATTTCTTCACTGGCGCTGTTGAATTGCGCGATTGCGAACAATAGCCGCAGTCTTCCTTGCATAGGCCGCTCTTCGCGTTGATGATCAGATTAAGCTTTACTTTCTTCCCATAGTAATGGCGTCGAATCATAAACGCGGCATCCATCACGGCCAGCAGGTCATCGTCATCCGCGCGCAGTACCTGAAGTGCCTCGTCGCGCGTCACGCTCTCGCCCGCAATAACGCGTTGAGCTAACGCCTTCCAATCTACAGCCGCTTGTGTATGAACAGTCATTTTGTTGCCTCCATCATCTAATAGGTTCATGAATCTCGGATATACTCGCTCTCGGGTACAAGATAGTACGTTAACGATAGTGGATAATCAGTAAGCGGTATGGGTTGATATAAACCACACTTCTATCGTAAATCTTAACTAATCGCCATATACGTTAACCTATTAGTTATAATTTATAGTTAATATATCAATTTTTGATTTTAACTTATTCACACGTTCATCGCAAGTACCGCTTAAATACGAAACTATTTCTTAACCATTCCAATAGTGTCTATAAGTAGCAGGCGGAACACTATATGGTATACAAGTCATCCTATAAATCATTCACCAGCACGAACACAGCCCGGGAAACGTGATCGCCGAGTGCGGTAACGGGGTTTTTACCTCTTTCAGATGTGCGCGTGGCCTGCTCAGCGGCTTCGCACGAGGGATAACGCGGTTTTTACCTGTTACAGCGTGGAAAACGGGCTCGACGGAGGCGGTAACGGGGTTTTTACCGCTTACAGGTATGCGTAGGGCCTGCTCAGCGGCTTCGCACGGGAGATAACGCGGTTTTTACCTGTTACAGCGTGGGAAACGGGATCGCTGGGGGCGGTAATGGGGTTTTTCCCCCTTACAGATGCGCGCGGGGCCTGCTCAGCGGCTTCGCGCGGGAGATAACGCGGTTTTTACCTGTTACAGTGCGGGAAACGGATCGTCGGGGGCGGTAACGGGGATTTTACCCCTTACAGGTGTGCGGCGGGGCCTGCTCAGGGAGTCGCGCGTGAGATAACACGGTTTTTACCTGTTACAGCGTGGGAAACGGGCTCATCGGGGGCGGTAACGGGGTTTTTACCGCTTACAGATGCGCGGCGGGGCCTGCTCACCGGCTTCGCACGGGGGATAACGCGGTTTTTACCTGTTACAGCGCGGGAAACGGGCTCGTCGGGGGCGGTAACGGGGTTTTTACCCCTTACAGGTGTGCGCGGGGCCTGCTCAGCGGCTTCGCGCGGGAGATAAAGCGGTTTTTACCTGTTACAGAGTGGGAAATGAGCTCGCCGGGGGCGGTAACGGGGTTTTTACCGCTTACAGATGCGCGGCGGGACCTGCCGACGCTTACGCTTATGTCGAAACACAACAAAAAAGCGCAGGGCGGCCCATAACAGGCCAACCCCGCACTTCTATGATTGCAAGAGATATTCAACTTACTACTTGTTATACTTACCTAGCGCCTGCAAACCAAGCGCCATAGCACCTGTGATGCCAGCACGATCATCGAGACCTGGAGTCACGATATATTCGCTATTCGTGTCCAACACCGCTGGATGCTGAACATATCCGTTCAAGAGACGCTTCACTTCCTCGCGGATGCGCGGGAACAAGTGCAACTGCTTCGACACGCCGCCGCCCAAGATAATCTTCTCAGGCGAGATCGTCAATATATAGTTCATGATCGCTTGAGCCAGATAGAACGCTTGGAGATCCCAAGCCTTATGATCTTCACCAAGCTCATAAGCCTTAACGCCCCAACGCGCTTCAATTGCAGGTCCTGCCGCCAAGCCTTCAAGGCAGTCATGGTGGTACGGACATTTGCCCGCATACGTATCTTCTGCGTGACGCTTCACCATGATATGACCCATCTCAGGGTGCGTCAAGCCGTGTACAAGCTTGCCCTCCACCACAGCGCCAGCGCCAATACCAGTACCTACTGTAATGTACAGGCAGCTGTTCAAGCCCTTGGCAGCACCGAACATCGCTTCACCAAGTGCCGCGCCGTTCACATCGGTATCGAAGCCGATCGGCACATCAAAATGGCGCTTCAAATGGCCCACCACATCATATCCGCTCCAATGCGGCTTAGGTGTCATCGCGATATGTCCATACGTAGGACTGTTCAGATTCAAGTCAATCGGTCCAAATGATCCGAAGCCGATCGCGTCAACGCCTTTATCCTTAAAGTATTCAACGACACGTCCCATCGTCTCTTCTGGAGTCGTAGTCGGGAATGATTCAATACCTTCAATCTTACCGTCCGGAGTTCCAACGCCTACGACGAATTTCGTGCCTCCGCCTTCAATTGCACCTATTCTTGTCATATCTATTTCTCCTCGCTCTCCTACCTGCAATCTCTTCATAGCTTCTCATGGTGATGAGGTTGACGTTCAATATGCTCATTATACGACACCTCTTACGCATATTCATTATATCATTTAGGTTAAATTAATAAATAGATGTGGCAGCTCGATTTGTAGTTGTTCATTATTTCCATAAATCCATAGACTTTATCCCTTTGCTGTATTAAAATATCTCTAACCATTTGATCAATCCAGAGGAGGAACTTTTATGACAACACCTACTCAAGCAGGTATGTTTGGACAGTTCGGCGGCAGCTTCATTCCGCCTCAATTGCAGCAAGTGATGGATCAATTAGCAGATGCTTTCAACCGGTATAAGGATGACCCCGATTTCATCGAAGAATACAATTACTGCTTGCGGGAATACGTTGGCAGACCTAGCCCATTGACCTTTGCCAAACACCTGACTGACAAGCTCGGGGGAGCGAAGGTGTACCTGAAGCGCGAGGATCTGAACCATACCGGTTCCCACAAGATTAACAACGTATTAGGTCAGATCCTGCTTGCAAAGCGCATGGGTGCTCATCGCATCATCGCCGAGACTGGCGCAGGGCAGCACGGAGTAGCTACAGCAACTGTCTGCGCGATGTTCGGCATGGAATGCATCATTTATATGGGCGCGGAGGATATTCGGAGACAAGCATTGAACGTATTTCGCATGGAGCTTCTCGGCGCTAAGGTCGTTTCGGTCACGAAAGGACAAGGACGGTTGAAGGATGCTGTTGATGAAGCGCTTAATGATCTTGTTGAAAATTATGACCATACTTTCTACTTGCTCGGTTCAGCAGTAGGACCGCATCCGTATCCGTCGATCGTGCATCATTTTCAAGCGATTATCAGCCAGGAATCCAAGCGCCAGATCCTTGAGCTGGAAGGCAAGCTTCCCACTGCCGTTATCGCCTGCGTTGGCGGCGGCAGCAACGCGATCGGTTCATTCGCGCACTATCTGGAGGAGCCGTCTGTACGCTTGATTGGCGTTGAACCGGATAAGGCCGCGACGATGAAGCTTGGTATTCCTGCCGTGCTGCATGGCTTCAAATGTCTGGTGCTGCTCGATGAAGAAGGCAACCCAGCCCCTACTTACTCCATCGCCGCTGGACTTGATTATCCTGGCGTAGGCCCTGAGCACAGCCATCTGAAGGAGTCCGGACGCGGAGAGTATATCGCGGTATCCGATGAAGAAGTGCTGAACGCGTTCCAGGTTCTGTCCCAAACAGAAGGCATCATTCCAGCGCTGGAAAGCTCCCACGCCGTTGCTTATGCCTTAAAGCTTGCGCCGGAGCTGAGCAAGGACGACATCCTCATCGTGAACATTTCGGGTCGCGGCGATAAAGATGTGGAGCAAGTATTCGAGATGCTCCGCAAATAAAACCAATCTCCTATAAACGGCCTTGGACCGAATTCACCCTTCGGACTGAGGCTGTCTTCATTTCCCCTGTAAAGACTCAGCAGCTCCCTCTGTAAAACTTCTCCACGCCTAATCTCCTAAACTATTATTGCCTGACAGCCGATATAGTATAAATAGTATGTCTACAGGAGGAGCCAGCCGTGCAACGCATTGTTAGAAAGATCAATCAATGGCTGCTGATTCTAATCACGCTCGTCATATGTGCTCTTTCGATCCAGGCCGCGCTGCCCACACCAACGGACGGCCAATCATCCGACCCATTATTCAGCATGACTTCGGAAGATGTCGTACTGATGATGTACAGCAATACCGCGCGGGTCGGACAATATTTAGTGTCGATCGACGAGCAAGTGCCTGAAGCAGCACCCTACGTGAAGGACGGGGAAACACTCGTGCCGGCTCGATTTCTTGCAGCCCGCCTGAACGCACAATTAACAACTCAAGATAAGTCAGGTTACATCAACCTGTCTTCTGGAGATACAACCCTTGAATATCAGGGAAATGTTGCTGTAGTCCGTTCACATTCAGGAAATACGTCTCAACGAATAGAACTGAACACCGCTCCTACCATAAAGGACGGTCTCACTTATGTGCCGCTCCGCGCCGCAAGCGACGCGCTTGATCGCAATCTGTTCGTACAAGACGGCATCGTGTTTATGACTAGAAATGAAACAGCGCCGCCGCCCGAGCAGTGGAACAGCTGGCGTGAGGAGCTGTCCGCATATATCGCGTATGAATCATTCGGTTCATACACCGTAGATTCACAAGGTACGATGCAGGCTCTGTTCCAGAGCTGGAACGAAGCGTACGCTTACGCGACCCAAGCTCCTGGGCGAACCATCAAATATCGCGGTGAACTTTCACTCTGGGATCCGAAGAAGCAGCCGCCTAACGAGCTGCGAATAACTGGAGCGCCGCTCATTCTCCAGCTGCCCAATCTGCCTCGCGGCTGCGAAGTAACCTCGCTCGCGATGCTCCTGCAGCATGCTGGCGTTGAAGTTGATAAGATGGAGCTGGCCAAGCAGATTCGCAAGGATCCGACACCGTACCGCAAGTCTGGAGGGGTCACCTATTTCGGCAACCCGCATGATGGGTTTGTTGGCGATATGTACACCTTTGATAAGCCAGGGCTTGGTGTGTATCATGAACCGATTGCTGACTTGGCTGAGCAGTATGTGCCGGGTCGAGTTGTTGACCTGACGGGAACATCGTTCGAACATCTGCTCTGGACCGTAGGTCAAGGTCATCCAGCATGGGTCATACACACTACCTTATATGATAAAGTGCCAGACTCAGCATGGCTCACATGGCAGACACCGTCCGGTCCGGTAAAAGTGACGTACTTTGAACATTCCATGCTCGTCACCGGCTATGACGAGAAGTATGTGTACGTGAATGATCCGCTTAACCGTAAGGATCGAATTGAGCGGTCGGCATTCCAACGCGGTTGGGAGCAAATGGGCAGCCAAGCGATAATCATACTGCCTGACATGGCGAAATAACCAAAGAGGGGCATTCACCGAACTATTATCGGTGAATGCCCCTCTTCTATTCAATCCGAACCAGCATCCTTAGAAGATCTGCCCGCTCGCTTCATATATTCATCGTAACGGTTATCCAGCTCCTGCGCTAATTGCCGATACTGAATCGTTTCCTCTACAATAGGATCCATCATCGTCTGGATTCGAATCTCTGTCCGCGGCGCCAGCTTCTTGCGAGCGCCTTCTTGCGGATCTTCCGCCTGCATGTCCCCAGCGGTGAGCAGCGATTCAAGCTGTTCTTCCAGATCGGATACGGACTTTGGCTTCTTCTCGTCCACAGCCATACCTCCTTCTCCCATGTAGCATGCGCATGGCAAGGAAATTTCATAAATGAACTAGGCTAATATTGTATTCTAGCCTTGTGCATCCGCCTCTTTTAACACATGAATCACATCATCGTGGATGTGTCCATTGGTCGCGAGCATGTCACGCACGCACAATTGATACGGCTGACCATGCGTATCGGTAATCTTTCCGCCGGATTCGGTTACAAGCAGACTGCCCGCAGCCAGATCCCATGCATTCAGATTAAGCTCCCAGAAGCCGTCCAACCGCCCAGCTGCCACATAAGCGAGATGAAGCGCGGCTGAGCCGCCGTTCCGTATGTTGCGCACCTGCGGCGCAATTGCGGTCATCCCCTTCAGATTAAGCGGAAGCGCCCGCTCGCGCTCTGTAGGGAATCCTGTCGCCATCAAGCATCCGGAAAGCTCTGTTTCAGCAGATACCTGCATGCGCAGACCGTGAACATATGCGCCTTTGCCTTTTTCAGCGACGAACAGTTCGTCTCTCATCGGATCGTATACAACACCTACGACAACCTCTCCTTTATGCGCAAGCGCAATAGAGACCGAGAAATAAGGAAACCCGTGAACGAAGTTCGTTGTTCCATCCACAGGATCGATGATCCATAAATATTCAGAAGACTTCAATTGATTGATCGCATTCTTTGCAGCGTCAGCTCCAGGAGCTACGCTCTCTTCACCTAATATGTCATGGTCAGGAAAATGCGTCATAATCAATTTCTTGATCATGACCTCTGCACCTTTATCCACCTCAGTGACAATATCATGCATTGAAGATTTTATCGTCAAGGACTTGAATTGACCAAGTCGGGATTTGATCCATTCTCCAGCTTTCGCCGCGGCGTTTACCGCCACTGCTGTAAAGCTTTTGCTGCTTACTACATAAGGTTCTTGCTCTTGACTTCCCACCTGATCTCACACCCTTTACATAAAAATGACAGTACCCTCTTTAACTATACGTGCACTATTGTACAAAGTTTCACTACATTCAGCGGATGTCACTATAATATCATCTTTAGCCCCAGAAGCCGCTTATAATCATGCGTATCGCCAAAACGAACAGCGTTAACCGCAGCAGCATCAACAATCCTTTGCCTGACATGCGATTCGCGATTGCAGCGCCTATCTTGCCCCCGATCCAAGCGCTTGGCGCCAGTACGAGCACCAGACTCCAGTCGATTGCTCCGTTCCAGGCATGAACCGTCGTTCCCAGCATGGAGCTAAGGAAGATCACGAACATCGAAGTGGCTGTAGCGATATGCGCGGGATAACGGAACAGCAGCACCATCAGAGGCACAAACAAGGAGCCGCCGCCAATGCCAAATAAGCCCGAAACAAAGCCGACAAAGAAGCCGATCACGAGCATCAATGCAATATTTTGCCCATATTCGTGCTGTACGCCGGCACCATCTACGAACGATCGGTTCACACGCCAATTAATATGTAATGGCTTCATTCGTTCCTTCATGACCATCAGGATAGCCATCGCCAGCATAAAGAAGCCGAATACGATCTGGAAGGAATCATTTTGAAAATATTGAGTCATGGCAGCCCCGAGCATCGAAGCAGGACCGCTTGTTATAAAATACATTGCTCCGCTCCGCCAATCCACGCGTTTCACTTTCTTGTAGGCAAGAGTTGAGGATAATGAAGTGAAGATGAGAACAGCTAAGGAAGTAGCTACTGCCGTTTGAGAGCTTATGTCTTGATTAAGAAAGGCAGGACCAAGAAAGATAAGACCGGGAACGAGAATAATACCCCCGCCCAAGCCGACAAGGCTGCCAAACGAAGCTGCCACCAAGCCGATAAGGACGAGCACCACTATAGTTTCTAGCACACTTTGTTCCTACTTTCACATATTGAATTTGAGCTGTACAAGGACTATGAGCTTGACAGCCGCCCCTGACGCAGACAGTCATCCTTTCTGGCAATGACCTGAGAGGACAACCGTCTGCGAGAGCGACATTATCGTCGATCCGATTATATGCCTACAATATGGTAGCCGCTGTCGACATAGATGACTTCACCTGTAATACCGCGTGACCATGGGCTCATCAGGAACATCGCTGTATCGCCTACTTCAGCTGTATCGGTTGTACGGCGAAGCGGAGCCTTCTCTTCCACCTGTCTTAGAATCGAGTTGAAGTCGGAGATTCCCTTAGCAGCCAGTGTGCGAATCGGTCCCGCCGATATCGCGTTCACACGCACGTTGAATTGACCAAGGTCATTAGCCAAGTAACGTACAGAAGCTTCAAGAGCAGCCTTCGCCACACCCATAACGTTATAGTTCTTCATCGCACGCTCAGCACCCAAGTAGGTCATAGTCATGATGCTGCCGCCCTCCGTCATCAGCGGATACAAGCGTTTCGATACCGCTACGAGCGAATAAGCACTGATATCATGAGCTAATGCGAAGCCAGCACGCGAAGTGTCTGCATACAAACCTTCTAATTCTTCTGTCTTGGCAAATGCAATGCTATGTACTAGCCCATGCAGTACGCCAAACTCTTCTTTTAATTGTGCAGCGAGTGTGTCGATCTCCTCATCAACCGTTACATTGCAAGGAAGAATCACGGAATTCGGAATGGTTTCCGCCAATTTGCGAACACGGCCTTCCACTCGCTCACTCTCATATGTAAATGCCAATCTTGCGCCTTGAGCAGCCAGTGACTGTGCAATCGCCCATGCGATACTGCGATCATTTGCAACGCCCATAACTACAATATTCTTACCTGCCAACACCTGGGACATATTGTTCCTCCTCTTTATAACAACGGATACTTCATAGTCAACGTATCGTATTTTACGAACATTTTCAAGCATAATTTAGTACCTAGTCACAAATGGCGGCTAATTGTACTGCAATCCTAATCTCCCTGTTAACCTTCTATTCTAACTGTCGCATGATCTATGACCTCTACCCCTTCACCTGCATAGGACATCAGCATTCTCATTAGGGCGAACAACGCCTCATCCTTCTGCTTCGCCTCGATCATAACATCAAGACGGTCGGTTATAGGCGCAATGCTTCGCATAAAGGCCAGCAGCGGCACGACATCCACGTAGTCAGCATGACCGCGAGGATCCTTCTCGCTCTTCGGACTGGAAACGTGAATCTTCGGAGGCAGCGGATCATCGGCAGGCGCGTCGGCCTGTCCATATGCTGTGTTCCAAGTCTTCAGGACTCGCGGCCACAGCTCCTCTGGCTTATCGCCGTCATTGTTCACCCATTGGTGATGAATGTCGAGTACCATCGGCACTTGAAGCTGTTCACATATCTCCAGCGTTTCTATCGCTGTAAACGTCTTGTCGTCATTTTCCAAAGTGATCCGACGCTTGATGGATTCCGGCAGCCTTGTAAAATGCTCGATAAAGCGCCCCCCAGCCGCCTCCTTGTCACCATATGCTCCACCAACATGAATATTGTTCTTCGCGCGCGCGTCCAGTCCCATCGCCTCCAGCATCCGAACATGATGCTCCAGATCTCGGATGGACTTCTCCAGCACCTCCTTGCGAGGGGTGCTCAGAACTGTAAAGTGGTCGGGATGAAAGGAGAGCCTCATCCCGTGTTTATTCGCGAAGTCTCCTATTGCGAGAAATGCATCCGCCAGCGCAGGAAACGGATCCCAATCGTGAAGCGCCTCATGTGTCGCCAGCGGGATCAGCTTAGACGAGCAGCGATAGAGACGGATATCATGCGCTATACTATGCTTCAACAACCGCAGCGTATTATGAAGATTCTCTTCCGCTACCCTTTCCAGCTTGCGAATGGCAGCTTCGCGATCATCCAGCTTACTGAAGCTGGTGTAAGTCATCGTTCTGGAAGGAGAGGAATTGGCAACCGTCATGGACATCGCGACATAACCGAATCGCACCAGCATAGCAATCGACTCTCTTTCTATTCAGCATACTGTCTTCATAGGAATGACGCGGGAATGACGCGTTCTTAATACTATCGTTTCCTAATATATTTCAGTTCATAAGGTGTAATCTGGATAATTTGATCGCAACAGCAATATGCCGAGCAATATGCCGATATCGTGACAAAGCTATATATAAGAAACTTTCTCTTCGATCCTACGTCACTATGAAAGAGTAGATCCTAATAAAGGGGTGCAAGCGCGATGGAACAACGCATTGAGCAGTGGTTAAATGAATTAACGATTGAGGAAAAAGCCGCATTAACAGTAGGCGCCAGCTTCTGGTCCACCGAACCGATCGAACGACTTGGCATACCGTCTATCAACATGACGGATGGTCCGCATGGTGTGCGTAAAGCGCAGGCCAATACGGAGATCGGCTTCGATTCGATCCCAGCAACCTGTTTTCCAACCGCGTCTGCATTAGCTTCATCCTGGAATACGGAACTATTGGAACGGATCGGACACGCATTGGGTCAAGAAAGCCAAGCCCTTGACGTGCAGGTGCTGCTCGGCCCAGGCATCAACATGAAGCGTTCGCCGCTGTGCGGGCGCAACTTTGAATATTTCTCAGAAGATCCCCTGTTATCTGGCACGCTCGGAACCGCATGGGTGCGCGGCGTACAGGGTGAGGGCGTGGGTACTTCATTAAAGCATTATGCGTTGAACAATCAGGAACATGAGCGGATGACGATCAGCGCGGAAGTGGATGAGCGCGCGATGCATGAGATTTATTTGAGCGCGTTTGAGCAGGTTGTGAAGGAAGCGCAGCCTGCGACGATCATGGCCGCTTACAACAAGATCAACGGGGTGTACGCGACGGAACATGAATACCTGTTGGAGCATGTGTTGCGCGAGCGCTGGGGCTTCGAAGGCGTCGTCGTGTCCGATTGGGGCGCGGTCAATGACAAGCCCGCTTCGATTCGCGCGGGCATGGACCTGCAGATGCCGGGGCGCGACGACGCCGGCGCGCGGAAGCTGGCTGCGCTCGTGCGGAGCGGCGAGTTCCCCGAGGCGCTGCTCGACCGCGTCGTGCGGCGCATTCTGCGCCTCGCGACGGAGGTGGATTCGCACCGCCGCATGGGGGCGAGCTTCGACGCGGAGGCGCACCACCAGCTCGCGCGCGAAGCTGCGGCCGAGTGCATCGTGCTGCTGAAGAATGAAGCCGGCTTATTGCCGCTTCATCCGGACCGTCAGCAGCACGTTGCGGTTATCGGCCGCTTCGCGCGGGAGCCGCGCTTCCAGGGCGCCGGCAGCTCGCAGATCGTGCCGACGCAGGTGGACAGCGTGCTCGCCGAGCTCGAGAAGCTCGCTGGCGGGCGCATGCGCTTCACCTACTGCGAGGGCTACGGCGACAGCGCCGAGCCTGACGAGGCGCTCATTGCGGCCGCCGTCGAAGCGGCGCGCGGTGCAGATGCCGCCATCATCATGGCGGGGCTGCCGCCCGCGTTCGAGTCGGAAGGCTTCGACCGCAAGCATATGGATATGCCGGCGGCGCACGATCGCCTCATCGAAGCGGTCTGCGCGGCGCAGCCAGCGACAGCGGTCGTCCTCGTGAACGGCGCCGCGGTCGCGATGCCTTGGGTCGATGCGCCTCAGGCGATCGTAGAGAGCTGGCTCACCGGGCAAGCATCCGGCGGCGCTGTCGCCGACGTGCTGCTCGGCGCGGTGAATCCGTCCGGCAAGCTGTCGGAGACGTTCCCGGTTCGACTGCAGGATACTCCTGCCTACTTGAACTTCCCGGGCGAGCACGATCACGTCCATTACGGCGAAGGCATCTTCATCGGCTATCGCTACTACGATAAGAAGGGCATCAAGCCCCTGTTCCCGTTCGGATATGGGCTGTCGTATACAACCTTCGCATTATCTGATCTGCAGCTAAGCTCCAGCGGCATATCGGATCAGGAAGCATTGAACGTATCCCTTCAGGTTACGAATACCGGCTCTATGGCTGGAGCCGAAGTTGTGCAGGTGTATGTTCGCGACATGGCATGCAGCGTGCTGCGCCCAGAGCGCGAGCTCAAAGCCTTCGGCAAAGTATGGCTCGCTCCAGGTGAAACGCAAACGGTGACGCTCACGCTCCACCCTCGCTCCTTCGCCTTCTATGACACGACGCTTCATAATTGGCGCGTGGAGTCAGGCTCGTTCGAGATCGCGGCGGGCACATCAAGCGCTGACCTGCCGCTGCGCCAGACCGTGGAGGTAACCACCGCTGAACCATACGCGCAGCCGTTCCACAGCATGTCGCTCTTGAAGCATGTTCTGACTCGCTACCGTCCTGAACAGGCGCTGGTGATGCTATTTGAAACACTCGGCGCTGAGCCGCCGCAATCCGGCGCGCTCTACCAAGACGAGTTCATGCTCACCTTCGCCATGGATATGCCGATTGGCAAGCTCGCCAAGATGCTGGCGCAGGTCGACTCCGAGCAGGCGATCAACGCTTGGATCGATCGCTTGAATGAGCAGCATAGCTAAGCTTCGCTGCGTACGCCTCAACATAGCAGAAGTCCGAGGATGCATGATCCCTCGGACTTCTTTTTTTGCTGCTATCGGGTTGTTAACTGCATTTCATGCAGTTAATTTGCCCATTTCCTCGCCTTTAGGGGTAGGTTAACTGCAATATGTACAGTTATTTAGGGCGTATCGGATAGAGAACACCTTCAACCGCTAAATTAACTGTACGAAATGCAGCTATCCCCCCAAGCTCCATATTCGGTGCAAATTAACTGTACATTATACCGTTAATTCCAATTCCATTATTCCATTCAGTCAGGACCGCTGCCGCCCAACCTCCACCGCAGCACCGTATCCTCGCGCTGCATCCACGTCCACATTACGCAATCCTCGCGCCACGTACAGCCCTAACGAGCATTACATCTCCTCGATCCTGACCCAGCACCGCTCGCTGATCGAGCGCTCCACCGCCTCCAGCACCTGCTGGCACTTCACGCCGTCACGGAAGTTCGGCACGGGCTGTCTATCCTCCGCGATCGCTTGCAGCAGCTCCACCGTCTCATGGATGAACGTGTGCTCATAGCCGATCGTGTGTCCCGCAGGCCACCACGCTTCCATGTAAGCATGAGCCGGATCCGTCGCTATCACACGGCGGAAGCCCTGCACATCAGCCTCATCGCTAGTAAAATACACTTCCAGCTCGTTCATCCGCTCGAAGTCGAACCTTACGCTGCCCTTGCTGCCGTTGATCTCAAACGCGTTCGTGCAGCGATGCCCCGGCGCAAAGCGCGTCGCTTCAAAGCTACCGAGCGCTCCATTCGCGAAGCGCGCCATAAACAGCGTGGCATCATCCACGCTCACAGCCGCTCGCTCTTCGTCCGCTCCACCCATCGCGTTACCTTTTCCGCTCGCCTCGCGCTCCGTTCCACCCGCTCCATGCTCATCAGCGCCGTCCGCCTCAACTCCCGCTCCGCTCTCTGCCGCACCCGCACGCGCGCGCCCACTACCTCTGATCGCGCTCAAGCCGCTCATCGCCACAGGCAGCGGCCGCTCCTTCACGAACGTCTCGCTCATTCCGATCACCTCATCCAGATCACCGATCAGATAATGAGCGAGATCGATCAGATGAGCGCCCAGGTCGCCGTGCGATCCTGAACCCGCCACTTCCTTCTGCAGCCGCCAGACGAGCGGAAACATCGGATCCACAATCCAATCCTGCAAGAATTGCGCCCTCATATGATAGATCCGACCGAGCCGCCCGTCCTGAACCAGCTTCTTCGCGAGCTGCACGGCGGGAGCGAAGCGGTAATTGAAGCCGACCATATGCTTCACACCCGCGGCTTCCACCGCTTCCAGCATCTCGCGGGAATCCGCCAGCGTCAGCGCGAGCGGCTTCTCACAGAAGATATGCTTACCGCAGGCTGCTGCTGCGAGCGCGATCTCCTTATGTACATTGCTCGGCGCATTGATATCGATCAAGTCGATATCGTCCCGGTTCACCATATCGCGCCAGTCGGTCTCATAGCTTTCCCAGCCGAACTGCCCTGCCGCCTTTCGCACCGCGTCGGCGTCACGTCCACAGATTGCCCTCATCACTGGCTTCGGTACATTCGGGAAGAACATTGGCACATCGTGATACGCATGACTGTGCGCTTTCCCCATGAATTTGTATCCAACCATCCCTACTCGAATCTCTTGCATCCGACTCTCCTCCTTAGCGGTAGTACAATCGTTTATAGAGTATATGAATGTCAGCGTACATTACTTACTACATCTTTTCTACACCGCAGGACGCTTCTCCTGCTAGTGGATAACCCCCTGCAAAGACGCTATTGACTTCTGTGGTCAACAGGATTACAATCATCTTGACCAGATCGGTCAATACCTTATCTCTGCGAAATGGAGGTGCTGAATATGTTCGAGAAATTTCATAGTATCGACGCGGAGAAGCAAGCGCGAATCCTCAATGCGGCAATGGATGAATTTGCGCGTAATGGCTACGCCAACGCCTCAACCAATGAAATCGTGAAAGCCGCCGGAATATCCAAGGGGCTACTGTTTCACTATTTCGACAACAAGAAGCAGTTGTTCCTTTACGTCTATGATTACTGCTTAGATATTTCCATGAATGAACTATACGAACAAATTGACTTTGAGGAGACCGACCTATTCGCCAAGCTCCGTCAGATTACCACCATTAAGCTGGAAATTGCGCTGCGTCACCCGGAGTTTTTCAAATTTATCGAAACAGCTTACTCCGATCAGTCACCCGATATTACAGACGATATTGATCAACGCAATACAGACCTGATTGCATCAAGCATTAA
This sequence comes from Paenibacillus sp. EB106-04-04-XG159, assembly GCF_058791835.1. NCBI lineage: Bacteria > Bacillati > Bacillota > Bacilli > Caryophanales > Paenibacillaceae > Paenibacillus > Paenibacillus sp. EB106-04-04-XG159. Next base: position 95,244 of record NZ_JBYTDY010000005.1, read on the forward strand.
CCGTCTCTTCGCCAACATTGACAATTCCAAATTCAAAGACAATCTAGATATACCTAAGACGATCAATATCATTCTTTGGAGCTTGGAAGGCTACGGGCAACAGGTGCTCAAGACAGCAAAATTAACAGGCCAAGAATTGGATTATGCCACAGCGTATCACGAGTTAGACGACTATTTTGAAATTCTTAAGAACAGCTTCTACAAATAACACTTGGAGGTTGCCCTATGAACGTAATCGAGATTAAGAACTTAACGAAAAGCTACGGTAATGCAAGAGGTATTGTAGATGTCAGCTTCAATGTTGAAGAAGGAGAAATCTTCGGCTTCATCGGTCCTAACGGGGCCGGTAAATCGACGACGATTCGTACCCTGCTCTCCCTCATCTACCCAACAAGCGGCAGCGCCACGATATTCGGCAAGGATATCGTAAAGCATTCATCCGACATCAAGCAGCTCATCGGGTATTTGCCGTCAGAAGTATTCTATTATGAGAACATGAAGGTTATTGATCTGCTCAAGTACTCCGCTTCCTTCTACAAGAAGGATTGCACTCAGCGCATTCATGAACTCGCATCGATGCTTAATCTGGACCTCAACAAGAAGATTGAAGACTTGTCCTTCGGCAATAAGAAGAAGGTCGGGATTGTTCAAGGGCTTCTCCATTCACCGAAGCTGATTGTTCTGGACGAACCAACCAGCGGCCTGGACCCGCTGATGCAGCAAACCTTCTTCGAGCTTATTAAGGAAGAAAATAAAAAAGGAGCAACCATCCTATTCTCCTCACACATCTTGAGCGAAGTGCAGCATACTTGCGACCGCGTTGCCATTATTAAAGAGGGCCGGATCATCAAGATTGAGAAGATCAGCACGCTGCGTGAAAATACGTATAAGAAGATTGCTGTCGAAGCCAAGCAGCCGATTCATCGTCAGCATTTTGATATAAAAGGAGTTACGAAGCTCGACGTCCATGACAAGTCTGCAAGCTTCCTGTTCAGCGGTAGCATGAATGCGGTCATGAAGGCGTTAGCTGAGCTTGACCTCCGTAATGTAAGCATCGAGGAGCCTGATTTAGAGGAAATCTTCATGCACTATTATCAGAAGGAGGAGTAGGCGGATGAATGTATTCTGGTTCGAACTCAAGTCCTATCGAAACTCTATTCTGATCTGGACCTTTTCACTTGTGGCGATCTGCGTCCTGTTCATGGCGGTCTTCCCTGCTTACGCCAGCAATGCAGAGGTGCTGAAGGATCTGCTGAAGGAATACCCGGACGCTGTGCTCAAGATGTTTTCATTGGATATGGACACCTTCTTCAGCATTCCAGGCTTCTACGCCTTCGTATTCTTATATATTGCGCTCTGTGCGGCTATCCAGGCAACGAATATGGGCATCTCGATCATATCGAAGGAGATTCGTAACAAAACCGCGGATTTCTTATTATCAAAGCCTGCCAAACGCCATCACATCTTAACCGGGAAGCTGTTTGCCATTCTCGCGGCGATCGTGTTTACCAACATCGTATATTTGATTGTGGCTGTTCTTTCGGCCAATCTTGTGACATCCGAACCCTTCGACATGAAGATATTCGTGCTAATGTCGGTATCTCTGTTCTTCTTGCAGCTTGTGTTTGCAGCGCTGGGGGTACTCATTGCCGTCATATTTCGCAAAATAAAATCGGTTATATCCGTTTCGCTCAGCGTCGTGTTCAGCTTCTTTATCATCGCCATGCTCGACTCGATCCTGAACAAAGAAGTGATCAGCTACTTAACGCCGTTCAAATTCTTCGATCCGAATTATATTATTGCGAATGCTGGTTACGATCTCCCGCTCGCACTATATTCCATCGCTGTATTTGCGGCTGCCATTGCAGCCAGCTATATCATATACATCAAGCAAGATGTTTACACGGTGTAAGGGGGCGAGAATATGAATGTATACTGGAGAGAAATGAAGTCCAATCTCAAATCGATTATCATCTGGAGCGTAGCGATACTGTCCCTCATTCTTATCAGCATGAGCGAATTTAAAGCTTTATCTGCCAGTGAGCAATCCTTGAACGCCATTGTTGCGAAGATGCCGGATGCCCTTCAAGCGCTGATGGGCGGATCGTCCTTTGATTTTTCGAAGGCGAGCGGATTCTACGGCGCCATATTTAGCTATCTGCTCCTTATCACAACGATACATGCCGCTATGCTGGGCGCTAACATCCTCGCGAAGGAAGAACGGGATAAGACAGCGGAATTCCTGCTTTCGAAGCCGATATCACGCGGCGCTGTAGTCGGGTCAAAGCTTACGAGCGCTCTATGCAATATCGTGCTTCTTACTCTCGTTACTTGGGGCATGTCTGTTATCATCATGAATCAGATTGGCGGCGAAGAACAGCTCACAGCTGAACTAACGATACTGATGGCAGGAATGCTGCTGCTGCAGCTCCTATTCTTCTCGCTGGGCTTCGTTCTAAGCGCCGTGTTTGCCCAGGCCAAGCGAGCTTCTGGCATCACTGTAGCCGTCCTGCTTCTTACTTATTTGCTGTCCATCATGATTGATCTTACAGATAAGTTAAACGGGTTGGCCTTCCTGACACCGTTTAAATATTTTGACACGGCAACGATACTCGGCGGAGGCGGACTTGATGGCGTATATGTGATCGTTTCACTCGCATTAACCGCTCTGTTTACCGCTATGACCTTCGTGTTCTATCAGAAACGCGACTTGCACCTATAGATATGCAAACCGGACTGACGGGCCCGCAAGCCTGTTCAGTCCGGTTCTATTATGGCTAATGCTATTTCTGATCTCCAAAGAACATCTCATACGCAAGCGCGGTCTGCACACGCGACTCCTCATCGGTCAGCTTCCGGATCAGCACCATCTCAACCTCTGTGACTTCTTCACCCTGAAAGTTGATTTCTGCGATAGAAGCCACGATCTTGACGATGGCAACCGCCACATTATCAAGGGAATAAGCAATGACCTTCTGACCTGTCGGAAATACACGAAACCCTGACTTTTTCATTTTGCCGCGGCCGTATTCCAGCAACTCATACAGCTCTTGCTCTGACTTAAACTTGCATACCGAATTGAACTCTGTCTGAAATCCCATTCGATCAGCTCCTCTCTGTCCTGCTGTCTTTATTGAACCATGAAATGAGAGACAGAGGCAATTCCTTTATTCTATCTGTTGCGCGACGCGCTGACAGGCATCCGCTTGCCGCAGCTTGGGCAGTACATCCACCCCGCCAGAACGGCTGCATGACAAGACGGGCATTGGTTATGCTGTTTATCGCCGCAGTTAGGGCAATATTCGAAGGAATCCAGCATCAAGTGAGAACAGGTCTGACAAGCATGCATGGTCTGTGGCTGCATCCCCGCATCCAACCCGTTATGGCCATATTGACCTGCCGCATACGCTCCCACCGGATTGCGAACGATAACGTACAGCAGCAAGCCGATAGGGATATACATCGCGATCAAGGTCCACAGCCATACGTTCATTCCGCGTGAACGAGCGTCGAGATACACATATCGACCGACAAAGCACCCTACAAGTACGATGAATATCATGAATCCAAAGAAAATATACAGGAGCAGCGGGTTCCCTTCATTTAATAATCCAAGTGTACCTATAAATCCGATACCCGCCAGCATCATAGATACGAATGTTGTCACGATCATAAATAATGTCTTGCTATTCATAGATACGTCCTCCTCTAATCAATGTTCGAATATACGCTAAGGATTGAAGCTCCTCTCGATTGCGAAGCTCCCAGATGATAAACAGCTGAACTCCGACCATGCCAAGCAGTGCCCACAGAGCCATGGTCCAGATCCATTCGCTCCGAAGACTCGGAAAGAATACGGCCAGCAGTGCTCCTATGAACAATAGAAAGAGCGCTCCCCAGAGTACAGTTACGACGAGCGTAGCTATAAGGTCGTTCCTCTTCATCTTGTGCTTCGTTCGCTCCACTACGGCTTGAGGCAGCTCAATCCGTTCTTCCTTCATTTCTTGAAGCAGCTCTTCCAATCTGTTATCTTCCATCATCCAGCACCTCCATCTGCTTCTTCAACGCTAGTTTAGCCGCGTGCAATCTTGACTTGACGGTCCCTTCCGCGATCCCCAGAATATCCGCCATCTCACGGTAGCTGCATTCTTGCATGTAGAACAGCACAATGGCAATACGATGCTCGTCCTTTAACTGGCCCAATGCCTTCCGCACGAGTTCCTTCTCCTGCAGCTTCAGCATATGCCGCTCTGGCTGCATGCTGTCGTCCACAGCGCGTTCTATCTCCTTCTTCTGACTGTCCTCATCCCAGTATGGCTTGATTCGCAGAAGCCAGCGCTTCGCTTTGCGATATCGGTCACGGTACAGGTTAATCGCGATCGTAAACAGCCAGCTCTCCTCAGAGCGCATACCATCCATCTCGCCTGCGTGCTTCATGACTCGCAGCCACACATCTTGAAACAGGTCATCCGCTTCCGCCTGGGAGCGGCACAGGTGCATGCAGAATCGGTATAACGGCTGCTGGTATCGTCGCATTAACGCCTCTATTGAAGGGTTATTCTCACGCTGCAGGCTTGCACTATTTTCTCTCACCAGCCGCCTCCCCCTTATTGCTTCTATTCAGTATGACGTCCAAGCCTCACGCTTGTTCGCCAATTTAGAAAAAAGTTTTCCACGCAACATGAAACAACCCCCTGTGCGGCATAGCGTGCACAGGGGGCTGTATGGAGAAGCGGCGTATGCTTCTCTTATTTGCTTTCGTATTGAAGCTGCTGCTTTACTTCATAGCGGTCAAGCGCCAGCTGTATAAGACGGTCAAGCAGCTCGCGGTATGGCAGCCCCGTTTCCTTCCACATCAGCGGGTACATGCTGTACGGTGTAAAGCCAGGCATCGTATTGACTTCATTAATGAATACCTGCATGTCGGAACGACGTACAAAGAAGTCAACGCGCGACAGTCCGGAGCCGTCAATCGCGCGGTATGCCTCAACAGCCATCGCTCGCAGCATCTCCGTCAGCTCGCTGTCGATTGGAGCCGGAATCGCCATTTTCGACTTACCGTCAGTATACTTCGCTTTATAATCATAGAATTCATGCTCTGATATAATCTCACCCGGCACAGAAGCCTGCGGATAATCGTTGCCCAATACGCTGACTTCAATCTCACGGGCATCAACAAACTCTTCCACGATCACTTTGCGATCGTAGTTTAACGCCAGATCAACCGAGGCAATCAGTTCCTCGCGGTTGCGCGCTTTCGATATGCCCACTGACGAGCCCAAGTTAGCCGGCTTTACAAAGCATGGATACCCGAGCAGCTCCTCAATGTCGATCAGCACCTGCTCACGCTCATGCTTCCATTCCGCAGCGATAAAGTCAACATAATCGCACTGCGGCAGTCCGATTGCCGCGAATGCCTGCTTCATGAAGGCTTTATCCATGCCAACCGCGGAGGCGAGTACTCCCGCGCCTACGTATGGAATGTTGGCCATTTCGAACAAACCTTGAATCGTGCCGTCCTCGCCATTTGTGCCATGCACGAGCGGGAACATCACATCTATTGCTTCATCAGAGGCCGCATTTGCGCTGCTATCCAGGCCCGCGAACAGAATTCCCATCGCAGCAACTGTGCCGCCGCGCGCTGAGCTGAGCGTCAGCTCAGAAGCTTCTTGGAATGGAGCTTGCATCGTCGAACCTACTCTCCATTCACCTGTCTTCGTAATATAGAACGGAATAAGTTCGTATTTGTCATAATCAAATGCATTCATTACCGCGTATGCCGTCGATAACGATACCTCATGCTCTCCAGATTTACCGCCGTACACAATGCCGACGCGCATTTTTCCCAGTTGTCCCATAATTCCCTCCGTCAGCGCTTCTTGCGCTACATTTCCTGTTTCGACGCATTCTGCAGCACATCATCACATAAGTACAAGCACGCCAAGACGTTACAGCCTGGCGGCTCAGCACTCTAGCGATCCAGCAGCAAATCGTCTATGCAGTACGCAATAACGGCATCACTCGACCGTGCATGCTAGAAAGCGTCTATAATATGAAAGAAACGATACGTTGTCGCTTCTGTCCAAGCATATGAATCCTGGTAATCCCAATATCGATGGCGGCTGTTGTTCGTATGCGCATTGACGAGCGGCATTCCGTTCATATCAAATGCAGTTACGATCGTACTATGCTGGTAATTTCCATTTCCATCCCAATCGTACAGAATGACATCGCCAAGCTGCAGTTCCGTCGGTTCATCAACAAGTTCCGCACGCAGACCTGAAGTGCTATTGTCCAAATAGCGCTTCATGCCGTTCGACACAGCCCAGCTGAAGCTCCACGCTTCACGGTCGTTCACCATGCCTTTGAACCACCAGCCCATTTCTCTTTTACCAGTATAGTTCATAGGTGCACCGCCTGCAAAGAGACATTGCGAAACGTAATTGGTGCAATCGACTTCAAACGACAGAAATCTAGGATTCGATTCATTCCACCACTGCTCCGCATACTCCACTGCCTTATTCCTCCGGTATGGAATCCTTGAAGCAGGCTTCTGCCCTCCTAATATATCTGTATTTAAATAAGGCATAGAACGTGAGATGTGCGCCTTCTCTTCCTTCTCTTCCTTCTCTTCACGATAGATGCCGCGTGCATGACGTTCCGCCTGTGGCTGCTCGATCTGGGTAATCACCCAGCCGTCGCCTTCTTTACCTAATGTAATCCGCTCACGCTCAATTCGTTCCTCCATCATCTGAAGTCCCTGCTGTTCCAGCATCAACTGCACATGGAATTCCAGATCAACTACGGCTTCGCCTTCACTTTCATGTGTACGTATGAGCTTTGCCTTTGTCTCGCTGCGCACAGGGTATGTATCGCGAGCACTGTACCATTCCTTTATGCGCTGGGACCGCTCGCTCATTCGCATCGTATAGCTCATGTCCGTTATTGGCACCTGCAGCGGCTGACGCCGGTCATCCACTTCATTGCGGTTATGCTGGTCCACATACATGTAAAGTGTATTCTTCCATGCCTGACGCATCCCGTGACCCCTCCGAATCATCATCGATTTGACGTTATCGCTACTCTAGCAGTCTTGTCCTTCTTTTACATACATCTATTACAACCATTGTATGCAAGCGGGAAGGCGGGCATGTCGAGAGGGTTGAATTAGGCATTATTTCACAGGAAAAACACTTTACCATTCTTGGAGAAAACGCTATACTGAAAGTGTAAATCACTTTTTTTGAAATCAAGTTCCATCTAGTGAAACAGAGTCGGATTAATCAGTTTGATTTCCATCTTTCACAACAGACCATATGAAATGAAATGCGAATGATGATCGCACACAACACTGAGGGAGGTTCTACTATGGCAAGAACTGATGCATACTCCTCCGCCCGCGACCTGAGCGTTGGAGGCCAATCGTACCGCTACTACAGCCTGGAATCGCTGGAAACGCAAGGTTTTGGCGGCATATCCCGCCTGCCGTTCTCTATCAAAGTGCTTCTGGAAGCAGCAATCCGTCAATTCGACGGCCATGCCATCACGAAAGAGCATGTCGCACAGCTTGCGAACTGGGCTGACGGACGTGATGAGAACAAGGAAATCCCGTTTATTCCCGCACGTATCGTTCTTCAAGACTTCACTGGTGTGCCAGTTGTCGTAGACTTGGCTGCTATGCGCGACACTGTGAAGAAGGCAGGCGGAGATCCTAAGCAGATCAACCCGCTCGTACCTGTTGATCTTGTCATTGACCACTCCGTTATGGTTGATGCTTTCGGATCGAAGGATGCGCTTGAATACAACATGAACGTCGAATTTGAACGCAACGAGGAGCGCTACCGTTTCCTCCGTTGGGCACAAACGGCATTTGATAACTTCCGCGCGGTTCCTCCTGCGACGGGTATCGTTCACCAGGTTAACCTGGAGTACCTCGCATCCGTTGCGGCTACAAAGAGTGTTGACGGCGCTATAGAAGTATTCCCAGACTCTCTGGTCGGAACAGACTCCCATACGACGATGATCAACGGTCTTGGCGTTGTAGGTTGGGGCGTAGGCGGTATTGAGGCAGAAGCAGGAATGCTTGGTCAACCGCTCTACTTTGTTACACCGGAAGTTATCGGCTTCAGGCTGACCGGCAGCCTTGCAGAAGGCGCAACAGCAACTGACTTGGCGTTGACGGTTACGCAGATACTTCGCAAGAAGGGCGTGGTAGGCAAGTTCGTTGAGTTCTACGGCCCAGGACTCGCAAGCATCGGTCTTGCAGACCGTGCGACTGTAGCGAACATGGCACCAGAATACGGCGCAACGATCGGTTTCTTCCCGGTTGACAGCGAAACATTGAACTACATGCGCGGCACTGGTCGCTCCGAAGCACAGATCGAACTCGTTGAAGCTTACTATAAAGCTCAAGGCATGTTCCGCGAGGCGAATACGCCGGATCCTGTATTTTCGGATACAATCGAGCTTGATCTCGGTTCCGTCGTACCAAGTTTGGCTGGACCTAAGCGTCCGCAAGACCGCGTAGAACTGACTGACATGAAGAAATCTTTCAACGAGATCATCCGTACGCCGATCGAAAAGGGCGGATACGGATTATCCGATGAGAAGATTGATGAGATGGTAACGGTTCAGCATCCAAACGGTGCAGAAAGCAAGTTTGGCACTGGCGCAGTCGTTATCGCAGCTATCACTAGCTGTACGAATACGTCTAACCCTAGCGTTATGATCGGTGCGGGCCTTGTGGCGAAGAAAGCGGTTGAGCGCGGCTTGACTAAGCCAGCTTACGTGAAGAGCAGCTTGACGCCAGGTTCCCTCGTTGTTACGGAGTACTTGCAGAAGGCAGGACTGCTTGACTCGCTCGAAGCACTCGGCTTCCACGTTGCAGGCTATGGCTGCGCAACTTGCATCGGCAACTCCGGTCCGTTGCCAGACGAAGTTGGCAAGGCAATTGCAGACAACGATATGACGGTTGCGGCTGTATTGTCCGGTAACCGCAACTTCGAAGGCCGCGTGCATGCTCAAGTGAAGGCGAACTATCTGGCTTCTCCTCCACTCGTAGTTGCATATGCGCTCGCTGGCACAGTAAATATCGATCTTGCCAACGATCCAATCGGCTACGATCAGAACAACCAGGCTGTATATCTGAAGGATATCTGGCCTACTTCCGCAGAGATCAAGCAAGCGGTAGCTGACGCTATCACACCTGCTATGTTCCGTGAGAAGTACGAGAACGTGTTCACACAGAACGAGCGTTGGAACTCCATTCCAGTTCCGACTGGAGAGCTGTATGAGTGGGATGAGAAGTCCACCTACATTCAGAACCCTCCGTTCTTCGCGAACCTTGGCGAGGGCTTGGTTGACATTCAAGATATCAAAGACGCTAACATATTGGCGCTGCTCGGCGATTCCGTTACCACTGACCATATCTCGCCAGCTGGCAACATCAAGGTAGACAGCCCTGCAGGCTCCTACTTGATCGACAATGGCGTGAAGAAGCAGGACTTCAACTCCTACGGTTCCCGTCGCGGCAACCATGAAGTGATGATGCGCGGTACATTCGCTAACATCCGTATTCGCAACCAAGTAGCTCCTGGTACAGAAGGCGGCGTAACGACATACCTTCCTACTGAAGAAGTGATGTCCATCTACGATGCATCCATGAAGTATCAAGCTAGCGGCAACAACCTTGTCGTCATTGCTGGTAAAGAGTACGGCACAGGCAGCTCCCGTGACTGGGCAGCTAAGGGTACTTACCTGCTTGGCGTGAAGGCTGTCATCGCTGAGAGCTTTGAGCGTATTCACCGCTCGAACCTCGTTGGCATGGGCGTACTGCCGCTTCAATTCGAAGCAGGTCAAGGCTGGAAGCAGCTTGGACTAACGGGTCGCGAGAAGATCGATATCACAGGTCTTTCAAACGACGTGCAACCAGGCCAATCCATGCGCGTAACAGCGACACGTGAAGACGGTACATCCTTCGAATTCAACGCAATAGCTCGTCTCGACAGCTCCGTTGACGTTGATTACTACCATAATGGTGGTATCCTGCAAACAGTGCTCCGACAAATGATCGCTAACGAACGCACTCATGCATAATTCATAGTCTGGTATCAAACACCTGCTGGAGCCTTGGCTTCAGCAGGTGTTTTACTGTTGCTAGGATTCTGCATGAGCGAGCTATGTAATGCTAGCTGCATGTTCTCCCCATACCTCAAGTAAATGGCGGCGGGGAGTTCTCTTCCTGCAAGTATTCGACCACTATCCCATCTAATCAGTAAGTCTGCTCCTAAGTTAGCGGGATATTAGGCAAATGGCAGCGGGGAGTTCCCTTCCTGCATGTATTCGACCACTATCCCTTCGAATCAGTAATCGCGCTCCTGAGCGTGTGGGATATTAGCCAAATGGTGACTGGGAGTTCCCTTCCTGCATGTGTTCGACCACTATCCCTTCGAATCAGTAATCCCGCTCCTGAGTTAGCGGGATATTAGCCGAATGGCGGCGGGGAGTTCCCTTTCTGCATGTATTCGACCACTATCCCATCTGGTCAGTAAACTCG